>NZ_JBSFTC010000158.1:0-25339 GCF_053590415.1 Nonomuraea sp. NPDC003201 | reverse complement strand
CGCGCGACGAGCCCGGCGGCCCCTGCCCGCGCTGCGGCACGCCCCTGTCCCGCGGCCGGATCGCCGGCCGTACGACCGTGTGGTGCCCGGTTTGCCAGCCTCTCTGAAGACCTGAACCTTTCACCGGGTACGCGCCACCGACCTGCCCGGACACGCGCCGCGCGAACGATCTCGTTGACGATCGTTCATGACCAAGAGTCCACTGGTGCGCAAGCCCTCTGCCGGCCATCACGGTCGCCAACCGGCTCGCACCCATCGTCGCCCCCAGGATCGGACTCCGATGAGGACACGGCTGCTGCTCAGCACGCTCGTCATCGCCCTGGTCACAGCGGTCACCCCGCGGGCCGAGGCGGCGACGGGCGACGGCTCCCCCACCGACGCCAACATCTCCTTCACCGGACGGTGGGACACCTCCGCCTCCACCGCGTACGTGCCGTACTGGGCGGGCGCCTACCTCACCACCGGTTTCACCGGCAGGACGGTCAAGCTGAACCAGCGCAACACCATCGACCTGTACTACAGCGTCGACGGCGGCGCGTGGGTCTACATCCAGAACGTACGCGGCCCGGTCAACCTCACCCCCACGCCGCTGGCCGCGGGGAACCACACCTTACGCGTCTCCTACCGGGTCGTCGCCGGGTCCTACCACGGTGACGCCGTCTTCCAGGGCCTCGCGCTCGACCCGGGGGCCACGACGTACGCGATCGCGCCCCCGTCCAAGCTGATCGAGTTCGTCGGCGACTCCATCACCGTCGGCACGACCACCTCCAAGAACGCTTTGACCGCGTACGGCTGGCTCATCGGCGAGCGCCTCGGGGCCCGGCACACCCAGATCGCCCAGGGCGGCGCCTGCCTGGTGGCGACCGCGGACGGCTGCGTCGGCCTGGAGGCGCGCTTCCCCAAGCTCAACCCCAACGCCGCCACCCCGGACTGGAACTTCTCCCGCTACCAGGCCAACGCGGTCGTGATCAACTTGGGCACCAACGACGTGGGGCACGGCGTGAGCACCACCACCTTCCAGGCGTCCTACACCCACCTGCTGCAGGAGGTGCGGGCGGCCTACCCGGGTGCGGCGATCTTCGCGCTGGAGACCTTCACGAAGCGGTATGCCACGCAGACCCGGGCCGCGGTCACCGCCCGCAACTCCGCGGGCGACGCCAAGGTCTACTACGTCCCCACCGAGGGCTGGCTGACCGGCGCCAACATGTCCGACAACGTCCACCCGAACGACAGCGGCCACGTGGTCATCGCCGATCGCCTGGCGCCGATCATCAGCGCCAGGCTCTGAGGGACGGCGCCTGCGCTCCGAGCAGGCGGGCCAGGCCCTTGACGATCTCGGTGGCCAGCACCGCCTGCCCGGCGCCGGCGAAGTGGATCCGGTCGGCGCTCAGCAGGTCCGGACGGTCGTTGACCGGGTGGTCCCACATGTCGGCCAGCACCGCGCCGTGGCCGGCGGCCAGGCCGCGGGTGATGTCGTTGACCCGGCGCACCCGTTCGCCCCAGTCCGCGTACCCCGGCACCACGAACGCCCTGCCCAGCGTGAACGTCGTCAGCTGCGCGCCGGTCCCGGCGGCGAACTCGAACACCCGCCCCATCGAGGCCTCGACGGCCGCGTAGTCGGGGTCGGGCCGGAACAGGTCGTTCGCCCCGCAGGACACGTGGACCAGGTCGGGGCCGAACCCGCCGAGCCGGTCCAGCTGCGTCCGCACCGTCCGGGAGGCGGTCGCGCCGGCTTCGGCGGCCTTCAGGTAGGCCAGCTCGGGATGGATCCGGCGCAGCACGTCCGCGACGCGATCGGGCCACCCCAGGGCGGCGTATCCGGGGCTCGGGTCGCCGGTGCCCGCCGCCAGGCTGTCGCCGACGGTGGCGAAGCGGCGCCAGGGCGCGCGGGCGAGCAGGTCCGCGGCGCGCGCGGCGGGCAGGCAGTAGGGATCGGACTCTTCTGCGCGAGGGGAGGTCGTGGTCACGAACGATAGAGTACGATCGTTCGTACTTATTCTTCAACACCGCACGCCACCCGCAGGCCGGTGGCCGGGGACGCTCAGGCGGTGGCGGGATCGTCGTCGAAGCTGGCGTAGTAGGCGGCGGCCATGTCCTCGTCGCCGTGGCCCTGGGCGGCGGCGCGGTCGAAGCGCGCGGCCCCGGCGGCGGCGACGTCGAGGCGGACGCCGTGCTGCTCCCCCGCCTCGACGATCAGGTGGGCGTCCTTGGCGGCGGTGGTGACCGCGAAGCTGGGCGGCGTGAGGCGGCCCTCCAGCACCAGGCCGGTCTTGACGCGCAGGTAGCCCATGTCCAGAGGGCCGCCCTCGATGGCGTCGAAGAAGCTCTGCGGATCCACGCCCAGCGCCTTGGCCAGGGCCAGGACCTCGCCGGCCGCGTTGGTGGCGGCGAGGACCCAGCTGTTGGCCACGAGCTTGAGCCGGGTGGCGCCGCCGGCCGCGCCGTCCTCGCCGGTCCACACGGTACGGGCGCCGACGGCGTCGAACACCGGCGCCACGGCCTGCCGGCCTTCGCCGGGCCCTGCCGCCAGGACGAGCAGTTGCCCGGCCTCCGCGGGCTGGCGGGTGCCGAGGACGGGCGCGTCGTAGAAGACCAGCCCGTGCTCGCGGGCGAAGGCGGCCATCTCGCCGATCGCGTCGAGGCCCGCGGTGGTCGACTGCACCCAGGCGGCGCCGGGGCGCAGGGCGGGTGCGGCCTGCCGCATCACCTCCAGCACGGCGGCGCCGTCGTAGAGCATGGTGAGGACGACGTCGGCGTCGCGTACGGCGTCGGCGGGGGTGCCGGCGACGTGCACCCCCTCGGCGGCCAGCGGTTCGGCCTTGTCCCTGGAGCGGTTCCAGGCGCGGACGGCGTGCCCCGCGCGGGCGAGGTTGCGGGCCATCGCGGCACCCATGATCCCGGTGCCCAGAACGCTCACGGTGAGGTTGTCGGTCATGACGTCGCCTTTCTGTCTTGTCGTGCCCGGCTCAGGACGCGGCGAGGATCCGTACCCGGCTACCCTCCCCCGGCGGCCGGAATTCAACGGCCGCTAACTTGAACATGATCCTCGAACGGTGCGGAACGCATTCCAGGAGGGGCGCCATGACGACCGGCCACGCGGGACAGCTCGCCTTCGAACGGCGAGGGGGGCTCGCCGCTTCCCCACGGCGGCGGCCCCCTCGGGGTCGTCGAGCTGACCGATCGCGTGGAACGCCTGCTGGACGAGCTCCACCTCGCTTCCCCGCTGATCGCCGGCAGTTCCTGGGCGGCGCGATCGCGCTGGAACTGGCACGCCGGGGCAGGGCCCGAGGCGTGGTCGCGCTGGCGCCGATCGGATTCGCGGACGAGACCCTGCGCACCATGCGCGCCTTCGCCGACGCCCCGGGAGTGCGGGCGATCCTGCCGTACAGCCGGCGCTACTTCTTCGGCAGCGGCACCGATCAGGACGCGATCACGATCGCCGGGGGCACCCGGGACCTGCTGCTCGTCGGCGGCCAGGCCCGACGGGCGCGGGCGCTGCTCCCCGCCGCCCGCCACGTCAGACTGGCCGGCAGGTCAGGGTGCGCGGAGGTCGCGCAGTGCGGCCGCGAGCCGGTCGATGTCGGCCGCGGAGGTGAACAGGGCGGGCGTGACGCGGACGCCGCCACCGCCCGCCATGCCCGTCCGGGCGACGGTGAAGATCCGATGGTCGCGCATCAGGCGGTCGGCGATGGCGATGTTGTCGGCCTCCGTGGTGAGCCCGCGCAGGCGGAAGGCGGTGATGGCGCCGTACATGCCGGGTTCGTCCGGGGTCAGGATCTCCACGTTCGGGACGTCGCGGAGCGGGCGCACCCAGCGGTCGCGCAGGTACCGCAGCCGGGCCTGCTTCACCTGCGCCCCGAGGGCGTCGTGGAAGTCCAGGGCGGCGTCGAGGGTGAGGAAGGGCGCGACGTTCATGGTGCCGGAGTGGACGCGCGAGCGGATGTCGGTGGCGGTGTAGGTCTCGTCGGCGTAGAGCGGGTCGATGTCGCCCAGGCGCTGCGCGCGGACGTAGAGGAACCCGGAGCCCAGCGGCGCGCCCATCCACTTGTGCAGCGAGAAGACGGCGAAGTCGGCGTCGAGGTCGGGGAGGGTGAAGTCGAGCTGCCCCCAGGAGTGCGCGGCGTCCACGATCACGTCGACGCCCCGGGCGCGGGCCATGGAGACGATCCGGCGTACCGGTGTGACCAGGCCGGTGCGGTTGTTCATGTGGCTGAGCAGGAGCAGCTTCGTCTTCGGGTGCTCGCGCAGAGCGCGCTCGTAGGTGTCCAGCACCGCCTGGCAGGTCGCGGGCTCGGGCATGACGATCCGCGCGACCTCGGCTCCACGCCGGTCCTTCAGCCAGTTCATGGCGTACTGGCCGCTGTGATAGTCCAGGTCGGCGTACATCACCTGGTCTCCGGGACGCAGGCGGCGGTAGCCGGAGATCAGGTTCTGCAGGGCCTCGGTGCCGCCCCGGGTGAGTGCGATCTCTTCCTTGGTGACGCCGAGCATGCCCGCGAGGCGATCGCGGATCCTGTCGGCGCTCGTCTTGTACGTGGTGCGCAGCAGGTGCGAGTTCTGCTCGTTGAGCAGGTCCACATTGCGGTGGTACGCCTGCCGTACGGGCTCCGGCATGACGCCGTAGTAGCCGTTCTCCAGGTTGACGAAGTCCGGGCTCACCCTGAACCGGCGGGCGACGGCGGCCCAGAAATCCTCGTCCCGGGCCAGCCGCTCGGCGGTGACGCCACGCCGGACGGCCGGCGGTCCGGCGGCGACCGGAGCGGCGGCCAGCGCACCGAGCCCGGCGACGACCCGGCGTCTCGACACGGTCATGAAAGACCTCACCACCTGACATCAATGGGACGCGAATCCCCAGTGTGGCGTCGGTCGCGGCAAACCGCGGGTTCATTTCCCCGTGTCGGCAGGAGGTGCGGCGGATTGCCCCGCACTCTCCATAAAGCGCCTACCGGCTTTACCGGAATCTTTGAATTCTCCGGGCGCGGCAGGCGGCCTCGCGGGCATTATCACCGGTGATGCTCACGACACGGACCACCCGTTCCCGCCGTCCGCCCGGCCGGCCGGCGGCGCATGCGGTGCTCGCGCTCGTGCTGCTCATCGGCGTGGTGTTCGCCCATGGCGGCGCGTGCGCGGCCGTGGAGCTGTCGGAGCCGGTCGCCCACAGCGTCGATCTCAAGAACACCGCCGTCTACAGCGCGCGATGCCTGCACCGCGAGCTGCCGCCGCGCCACCAGCACGGCACCGAGCAGGACTGCTCGGCGACCAACCCGGCCGACACGCCGATCTTCGCGGCGATGTCCGCGGCCTCGTCCGTCCCGTCGGCGCAGGCCGCCGCGGCGGCCACGACAGTCCCGGCGCACGCCGCCGGGACCGCCGCGCCGTATCTGGAAAATCTCTGCGTGATGCGCATATAGGACCGCGACGTCCATCAGCCGTCCATGTCCGCCCGGATTCGCGGCCATTCGGTCATGCCGCGAATTGCGCCACTCATTTCGGGGATTTCACCAATGTCATCACAAGCTACTTTTGCGCGTCCGCAGAAGACGCCGCCCACCGGTTTCTCGTCGCTTTCCCTCGCCGTCGGCAATACGCCGCTGGCATTCATCTCCGAGCCGTTCGTACCGGGAGGAGGGTTCTGGGCCAAGCTGGAAGGGTTCAATCCGGGCGGTATCAAGGACCGTCCGGCCCTGCACATGGTGCGCCAGGCCAGGGCCCGCGGGGGCCTCCGGCCGGGGGCGACGATCATCGAGTCCACCAGCGGCACCCTGGGGCTCGGCCTGGCCCTGGCCGGGATCGTCTTCGGCCATCCGGTCGTGCTGGTGGGCGACCCCGGCATGGAGCCGCTCATGTGCCGGCTGCTCTCCTCGTACGGCGTACGCCTCGAGATCGTCCGCGAGCCGCACCCGACCGGCGGCTGGCAGGAGGCCCGCCGGGAACGGGTACGGCGCCTGCTGGCCGACATTCCCGGCTCCTACTGCCCCGACCAGTACAACAACCCGGACAACGCCGACGCCTACGCGGGGCTCGCCCACGAGCTGCTGGGCCGGTTGCCGCACATCGACACGCTGGTGTGCTCCGTCGGCACCGGCGGGCACAGCTCCGGCATCCACGGCGTGCTCCGCCGCCACTTCCCCCGGCTGAAGCTGGTCGGCGTCGACACCATCGGCTCCACCATCTTCGGCCAGCCCGCCCGGCCCCGCCTGATGCGCGGGCTCGGCTCCAGCATCCATCCCCGCAACGTCGCCTACGACGCCTTCAGCGAGGTGCACTGGGTCAGCCCGGCCGAAGCGGTCTGGGCCTGCCGCGCCCTGGCCGCCGGTCACTACGTCTCGGGCGGCTGGAGCACGGGCGCGGTCACCCTGGTGGCCCGCTGGCTGGCCCGCACCGCGCCTGACCAGACCGTCGTGGCGGTCTTCCCCGACGGGCCGTGGCGCTACTGGAACAGCATCTTCGACGACGACTACTGCCACGCCAACGGCCTGCTCGGCACGGTCCCGGCCGAGGAGCCCGACGTCCTGCGCGAGCCGGCCGAGCGGGAGGTGCACCGCTGGACGCGCTGCGCCACCGTGACGGACCCCCTGGCAGGCCGGCGATGAGGGACACGCTGCGGCAGTTCCGCTCCTTCGACCGGCCGATCCAGCTCCTGCAGATCAACCAGGCGGGCATCAACCTCGGCTTCTACATGCTCATGCCCTACCTCGCCCAGCATCTCTCGGCCGGCGCCGGCCTGGCCGCCTGGACGATCGGGCTGATCCTGGGCCTGCGGAACATGAGCCAGCAAGGCATGTTCCTGATCGGCGGCACCCTGGCCGACCGGCTCGGCCACAAGCCGATGATCATGCTCGGGTGCGCGCTGCGGACCGTCGGGTTCGCCCTGTTCGGGCTGACCACCTCGCTGCCCCTGCTGGTCCTGGCCGCCGCCGTGACGGGCTTCGCGGGCGCGCTGTTCAACCCGGCCGCGCGGGCCTATCTGGCCTGCGCGGCCGGGGAGCGCAAGGTCGCCGCCTTCGCCGTGTTCAACGTCTTCTACCAGGCCGGCATCCTGCTGGGCCCGCTGGCCGGCCTCGCCCTGCTGCACACGGGGTTCACCGCCGTGTGCCTGTCCGCCGCGGCGATCTTCGCGGTGCTGACCGTCCTGCAAGGGCTGTGCCTTCCGGCCCGGCGTGCTCCCGTGCCGGAGGAGCGGCAGCCGGTGCTGCGGGAGTGGCGGCGGGCGTTCGGAGACCGGGCGTTCGTGTCCTTCGCCGCGGCGATGATCGCCTCGTACGCGCTGTCGTACCAGATGTATCTGGCCCTGCCGCTCGAGGTGCAGCGCCTCGGCGGCGGCGAGGCGGGGGTGATGGCCCTGTACGCCCTCTCGGCGCTGCTCGGCATCGCCGGCCAGGTCCGCCTGACCGCCTGGAGCTCGGCCCGGTGGACGCGCGGCCAGGCGATCAGCCGCGGCCTGGCGCTCATGGGGGTCGCCTTCCTGCCGCCCGCGGCGCTCGCCCAGCCGGCTCTCGCGCCGGTGTGGGCGATGGTGCCCGTCGTGATGTGCGTGCTCCTGCTCACCCTGGGCACGCTGGTCGCCTTCCCGTTCGAGATGGCCACCATCGCCGACATGGCGGGAGATCGCCTGATCGGCACCTATTACGGGCTGTACAACCTGCTGTCCGGGCTGGGGATCCTGGCCGGCAACCTCGTGGCCGGCGCCCTGGTCGACACGGCCCGCTCCACGGGGTGGGCCGGCCTGCCGTGGCTGCTCCTGGCCGTCGCGGGGCTCGCCTCCGCCGCGGCCGTCCGGCGGCTGGACCGGCGCGGCCGGCTCTCCCCCGCCTGCCGGACCGCCGTGCTCGGCGACCGGCCACAGGCGGCATAGGGGCGGTAATCTGCTGGCCGGCGCAGGACGCGGCGGCCGTGCAGCGCTTCGTCGGCACGGTGACGCCGGACGTGGCCGCCGCCTTGCGGGAGGCGCTGGGCGAGCGGGACGGGTCCGCGCCGTGATCGCCTGACCGGTCCGCGTCACCCTCTGACGACGGGGCCGAGGCCGGTGGCGGGATGACCGGGCGCCGCGCCGCGCCCGGTCATCCCAGCTTGGCGTCAGCGCTCGATGAACACCGGGTTGGAGTAGAACCACAGGTCGGCCCACGGGTCGGAACCCTTCGGGTCGGGCTGGGGCTCGAGCTCGTCGGTGTTGGTGCCGCGCACGCGGACGTACATGGGGCCGTCGATGTCGCGCACCGTGTGACGGACGACGATCTCGTCACCGTCGCGCCGCCACTGGCCGGCGCCGTAGCGGGCCTCGACCTTGGTGGTGGGGTTGGTGTCGGAGGAGCGGTCCTTGGCCGGGCCGGTGACCCGGCCGGTGATGATGTCGACCCGCTTCACCTGCGGGCGCAGGCCCTTGGCGTTGGCCGTACGCGGCACGCGGAAGCGGACCTCGACCTCGGCGTCACGGTCGTTGCCGCGCAGCGTGAGGGTCTCGCCGACGCTGACGGTGTTGCCCTCGGCCTGGCCCTGCGCCTGGCCGGCGCGGGAGACCGTGAGGTCGAGCTGGTCGATCAGGTCGCCGATGACGACGAAGATCCGGCCGCTGCGCAGCCCGTCGAGGATGTCGGCGTAGTCCCAGCCGGCGTGCACGTACGTCTTGGAGTACTCGCCCGGCCAGAAGTCGCTGCCGCCGTCGCTGTAGTGCCGGTGGGAATCGGACGTGGAGGTGATCCACCAGCGGCGCCCCTCGCCGAGCAGCGAGTCCCACAGGCCGCCGAGCCGGGCGGTCATCTGGTCGAAACCACCCATCGTGGGGTAGTTGCCGTAGCCGCCGCGCTCGCCGTCCGGGTCGATGCTGCCGTCCTTCCTGAGCGTGCCGGCCTGGTGGCCGGGGGCGCCCTCGAAGCCGTGCGCGATCTCCGGCGCGGTGTCGTTCCAGTTGCGGAACTCCGCCGGGGTGTCCTGGCCGTAGACGCCCAGCCCGGTGGCGGAGCGGGCGGGGTGGTTCGCGAACAGCAGCGGCTTGTGCGGGAGCTGCCGCATCACGCGCAGCGCCTCCAGCATCTTCTGCTCGGTGTCGAACGTCGGGTCCGCGGGGAACGGGTCACGCTTGGAGAAGCGGCTCTCCAGCTGGAACAGGATGTCGCGCTCGGAGGACACCTTCGGGATGATCAGGCTGGAGTGGTCGGCCGCGGGCGTGTCCAGCTCCATGCCGTAGAACTGCAGCACCCGCGGCACGGACCGGCGCGCCTCCAGCAGGCTCGGGTACCTCTGCTCCGCGTCCAGCTTGGAGTGCAGCGGGCCACCGTGGTCGGTCGACACGATCCAGGCGAGCCCGAACTGCTGCGCGTGCGTGGCGTTGACCGACAGCGGGTAGATCGCGTCCCCGCCGATGATCGGCTTGGGCGGGGTGGTGGAGTTGTCGTACCCCACGCTGAACTCGCTGTGCACATGGTGGTCGCCGGGCAGCCAGCGCCGGCGGCTCCCGCCGGGGCGCCGGTCGTCGGCCCAGGCCGGACCGGTCAGGCCGCCGACGGCGACCGCGCCGACCAGTCCACCGGTGACGGCGAGCAACCGCCGTCGTGTCACGAGCTCGTTCTCTGGAGAAGCGGACATCGAGGATAGTTCCTCTCAAAAGGGCGCTATATGTCCGCACGAGTCCATCCATCACACGTGACGCGCCATCAACGGATCCCCGGCCTCGAGAAGAACAGTCGGAGACCGGCGGCTGTGCGATTCGGGTCTTCCCGGGGGACGGGCGTGGCGGTCAGCATTCCCCTTTGCCACCGATTCGGGAAGAATGCACGGATTCCTGCGAGTCAAAGGAGCTCATATGCGCATCACCTCGCGCCGAGGTGCGTACCGCGTCCTGACCATGGCCGCGGCGCTCGCCTTACCCCTCGCGCTCGTCCCCGCCGCGGCGCAGGCGGACCCGGGACCGAACGCGGCGCAGAAGAAGCTGATCGACTCCATCACCGCGCCCGCCGTCAAGAAGCACCTGCAGGCCCTGCAGGCGATCGCCAACGCCAACGGCGGCAACCGGGCGGCCGGCACGAGCGGGCACGCGGCCTCGCGCGACTACGTCGTCAGCAAGCTCAAGAAGGCCGGCTACACCGTGACGGTGCAGCCGTTCGACTTCGCCTTCTTCGAGGAGAAGTCGACCGCCCTGCTGGAGCGGACCTCCCCCAACCCGCGGGTCTTCACCCCGACCCCGCCCGACGGCTCCTCCACCGGCGAGTTCTCCACCATGACCTACTCCGGCTCCGGTGAGGTGACCGGGACCCTGCAGAACGTCGACCTGGTCCTGCCGCCCGGCCCGACGCCCAGCAGCTCGAGCTCCGGCTGCGAGGCCTCCGACTTCGCCGGCTTCACGCCCGGCAACATCGCCCTGCTCCAGCGCGGCACCTGCAACTTCGTCGTCAAGGCGCAGAACGCCCAGGCCGCCGGAGCCGCCGCCGCGATCATCTTCAACGAGGGCCAGCCCGGCCGTACCGACACCCTGCTCGGCAACCTCGGCGAACCCGTGTCGATCCCCGTCCTGGGCACCAGCTTCGCCATCGGCCAGGAACTCGCCTCGGCCACCAGCGTGGTGCACCTCAAGACCGACACCATCAGCGAGATCCGCACCACCCACAACGTGATAGCCGACTCCAAGTGGGGCGACCCGAACAAGGTCGTCATGTCCGGCGCCCACCTCGACTCCGTGCCGGCCGGGCCGGGCATCAACGACGACGGCTCCGGCAGCGCCGCGACGCTCGCGGTGGCCGAGGCGCTCGGCAAGGTCCCCACCCGCAACAAGCTGCGCTTCGCCTGGTGGAGCGCCGAAGAGCTGGGCCTGCTCGGCTCCACCGACTACGTGGACACCCTTCCGGCCGCCGACCTGGCCAAGATCAAGCTGTACCTCAACTACGACATGATCGGCTCCACCAACTACGCGTTCAAGATCTATGACGGTGACAACAGCGACGGCGTCGGCTCCCCCGCCGGCCCGCCCGGATCCGACGAGATCGAGAAGCTCTTCGAGAAGTACTTCGACACGCTGCGCCAGGGCCACAACGGGACCGACTTCGACGGCCGCTCCGACTACGGACCGTTCATCGCGACCGGCATCCCGGCAGGCGGCCTGTTCACCGGCGCCGAGGGCATCAAGACCGCCGAAGAGGCCGCGCTGTTCGGCGGCACCGCCGGCGAACCGTACGACCCCTGCTACCACCAGGCCTGCGACACCATCGCCAACGTCAACGACAAGGCGCTCGCGCTTAACACCGGCGCCATCGCCACGGCGACCGTCGTCTACGGCTTCACCTCCGACCTGCCCGGCCCCGACACCCGCGCGGCGGCCACCACCAAGCGCGCCGCCACCAGCGCCGGCGCCGACCTCCAGGGCCGGTCGAAGGGCTGAGCCGGGCGCGCCGTCCCCAGGCTGACCGAGGCCGACCTGGGGGCGGCGCCTCACGGTGTCGCCCGTTCGAACCGCGTCACGGTGACGGCTCCCCCCAGTGCCTGGGTGACGTAGTCGAAGACGGCGACGGCCTCCGGAGACACCCGCTCCGGCCACCTCGGTCCCGGTGCCGGTGGTGTTCCAGTTGCCGTCCATGGTGAGGTTGTTGACCATCACCACCCTGGTCGCGCCGCCGTCGCGTTTGACGCCGATCCACGCGGACGAGTCGCGCAGCAGCGCGAGCCCCGCCGGTCGCCGTCCCTCATCGTGGAGTGGTCCAGCTCGACCGTGGCCGTGGAGGTGGGGCCCTGGATCCGGTGGGCGTGGGTGTCGGGGTGCTTCCGGTGCAGGGGGTGCCGTTGTAGGCGGTGTTGGTGACGGTGACCTGTGCGCCGGACCGGGAGACGGTGCCGTTCCACTGGTTGGTCACGCTGTGGTCGATCCGGCAACCGGCCGCGGCCTGGGTGTTCGGCGCGACCAGGAGGCCCGCCGCGGCCCGCAGCGCGGCGGCGGCGGCGGCCATGGCCCACCGTCAAGCATCCGGCTTGTGGATCATTACCGCCGCTGCTCACGACGGAGGTTCCCATCTGCGTTTACGCGGGTGTAATCGCGGCTGAACGTTTCACCCCGCGCCGCCGTCACCGATGCTTCGGCGGAGCGGTGCTGCCGCGGACGATGAGCTCCGTGGCGAATTCGACGCGGTGCTGCGGCAGCGGTGTGCCCTGGGCGAGTGCCACCACCATCCTGGCGGCCGCCATGGCCATCTCGGTGAGCGGCTGGCGGATCGTGGTCAGCGGCGGGACGGCCCAGCGGATGGAGGGCAGGTCGTCGAAGCCCACGACGCTGAGGTCGTCCGGGATGCGCAGCCCGAGTTCGTGGGCCGCGCGGTAGACGCCCAAGGCCTCGCCGTCGTTGCAGGTGAAGATGGCGGTGGGCGGGTCGGGCAGGCGCAGCAGCCGATGGGTGCAGGCCAGGCCGTCCTCGATCTGGAAGTCGCCCCGGCAGATCAGCTCCGGGTCCACGGGCACGCGCTCGGTGTCCAGGGCGGCGCGGTAGCCGTCGAGCCGCGCCCGGCTGGACAGGGCGTGGTCGGGGCCGGTGATGACGGCGATCCGGCGGTGTCCGAGCTGCAGTAAGTGCCGGGTGGCCGAGAGCCCACCGGTCCAGTTGCCCGCGCCCACGGACGGCACCCGGTGACCGGGGTCGCCGGTCGGATCGAGGAGGACGAGGGGGATCTCGCGGCGGGCCAGCCGCTCCCGCTGGAGCTCGGTCAGGCCGGAGAAGACCGCGATGACGCCGGTCGGACGGTGGCTGAGCACGCCTTCGAGCCAGTCGCTCTCGGGGATGTGGCTGCCCTGCAGCTCGGAGACCGACACGGTCAGCCGGTGCTCGCGCGCCACCTGCCCGACTCCCCTGATGATCTCCGTCGGGTATTCGCCCGCGAGTTCATGGAAGACCAGCTCCACCGCGGCGGCCGGGTCGACGCGCCGCCGCTGCCTGCGGTAGCCGTGCTCGCGGATGAGGCCCTCGACCAGCGCGCGCGTCTCGGGCGCCACCGCGGAGCGGCCGTTGACCACTTTGGAGACGGTCGCCGCGGACACACCGGCGAGCTGGGCCAGCTCCGCCAACGTCAGCGGCTGTGCGCCGGACGACTCCCCGGTGGCGATCATGGCCGTAGTTTAGGACATCGAGGTGGGCCGGCCGGGGGGTGCGGCGGGTCGCGGGCCTCCTTCCCCCGTGGGGTCAGCAGGTGGAGTTGGTCTGGGTCGGCAGGCCCAGCCGCCAGGGCAGGGAGTTGTAGTCGCCGCCGGCAGCGGGGTCCAGGCCCTGGTAGACGTACCGCATCTTGCAGGGGCTGATGGGCAGGGTCTGGTCGTTGCCGGCGCGGATCATCTCACCGTGGCTGATGTCCCGGGTCCAGCCGTGCCGCCGAAGGTGACGTGACGGCGTGCCAACAAAACAGGCGTGAGGCTCATCCAACAGAGCATGCAGCGATTCAAACGTGCCGGATCGGCGATGACGGCGAGCGCACTGCTGACCTTGGCCGTGTGCGGCCTCCCGGCATCCGGTGCGGCCACCGCGGTCAGTGCCCAGGGCCCGGCGGTCACGAACATCGGCCTCGCGGCGGCCTCCGCCCGCGGGGAAGGGTCGGCGCCGGGGCGCTGCCGTACCGAAGCCCTCTCGGCGCACCTCGGGCGGCAGGATCCGGGGGCGGGAAACGTGTACGCGCCGCTGGTGCTGACCAACACCTCCGCCCAGACCTGCTGGGTGTACGGCTTCGTCGGGCTGGTCATGTTCGACGGCAACGGCGACGCCATGCGGACGCGGGTGCGCAGGGAGAACGTCCGGCCCCAACGGGTGGTGCTCAAGCCGAAGGCCTCCGCCCACGCCCGGCTGCACTGGGTGATGGTGCAGACCGGAACCGAAAAGCGATGCCCGACCTCGGCCCGCCTGATGATCATCCCTCCGGACGAGGTGGCCCACCTGGAGATCCCGTTCACGGCGATGGCGTGCGACTCCGGGCGGATCGACGTCCGGCCGCTCGCCCCGGGCGCGCGCGCCTGACAGCCTGTTCCCGCCCGCACGACGAGGGCAGTGGTCCAGGGTGCGAGCTCCACCGTCGCCCCGCGTCCGTTGGCCGGTGATGTACCACCGTTGGTCGGAGATCACCTTCATCCACTGGCGTTATCCGCCCGCGTGCGTGCAGGCTCTGGTGCCGGGCGGCCTCACGGTGGAGACCTTCGACGGGGCGGCGTGGGTCGGGCTCACGCCCTTTCTCATGCGAGGCGTCCGGTTTCCCGGCCTGCCCGCCCTCCCGTGGCTGTCCACCTTCCCCGAGACGAACCTGCGCACGTACGTCCGCGACCCTCGTGGCCGTACCGGGATCTGGTTCCTGTCCTTGGACGCCGGACGCCTGCTCGCGGCCCTCGGTGGCCGCGGCGGCTACGGGCTGCCCTACTTCTGGTCGGACATGTCGGTGGACACCAGGGACGGGCGCACCCGCTACCGCTGCCGCCGGCGCCGGCCGGGCCCGGCCGGCGCGCGGTGCGACGCGGAAGCGGAGCGAGGCGCGCCCCTGGCGGAACGCGAACGCGACGAACTCGCGCACTTCCTGACCGCCCGCTACCGCCTGTTCACCCTTGTCGCCGGTCGGCCGGCCACCGCGCAGGTCGAGCATCCGCCGTGGCCGCTGCACCACTCCCGTCTCATCGGCCTGGATCAGGACCTGATCCAGGCGGCGGGGCTACCCATCTGTGAGGAGCCTCCCATCCTGCATGCCTCCCCTGGAGTGCCGGTACGGGTGGGGATGTGGACCTGGTGACCACGGCTCACGCCGCTTCCGCGGCCTCTCCGACTTGCTGCAGGCTGGGGTGTCGGTGCTGGCTGGCCAGCAGATGGCCGATGGCGACGATGCCCACGACGGGCCACTCCACGATCTCCAATATCCCCAGAGAGACCAGGACCGCGTAGAAGGCCAGGTGCTGGGGCCCCGGCAGGGGCACCGTACCGACCACGGGCAAGGCGATCCGCCTGCCGTACTCGCTCCTGGTGAGCTCGCTCTTGGTGGGCTCGGCGACCATGATGCCCCCTCCTTCGGTCGACGACTCTCCCCTTTCGCCTGCCCTCTGTCGGACCCGGTAACCCGCTCAGCCGGGCAGGGTCTCCCCACCGATGGGGGCCAGGACCTCGCCCGTGTAGTACGACGAGAGGCGCTCGGCCGCGAAGAACACGTACGACGGGGCGATCTCGTCGGGGTCGGCGGCCCGCCGCATCGGGACCTGCTCGCCGAAGTGCTCCACCTTCTCCTCCGGCATGGTCGCCGGGATGAGGGGAGTCCAGACGGGGCCCGGAGCCACCGCGTTGACCCTGATGCCGCGCTCCACGAGGCTCTGCGCCATCGAATAGGTGAAGACGTTGACCGCACCCTTGGTGGTGGCGTAGTCGATGAGCGCCTTGTTGCCGCGCAGCCCGTTCACCGATGACGTGTTGATGATCGCCGAGCCCTCGCGCAGGTGCGGCAGCGCCGCTTTGGTGATGCGGAAGTAGCTGTGGATGTTGACGTCGAAGGTGTGCTGCCACTGCTCCTCGGACAGCACTTCCAGCGATTCGACGGGCTGCTGGTAGGCGACGTTGTTCACCACGATGTCCAGGCCGCCGAGGTCCGAGACCGCCCGTTCGACGACGGAGACGCAGTGGTCGCGGTCGGCGAGGTCGCCCGGGATCAGCGCACATCGCCGGCCCTCCGCCTCGACCAGCTTCAGCGTGTGCGCGGCGTCCTCGTGCTCGCTCAGGTACGCGATCGCGACGTCGGCGCCCTCCTTGGCGAAGGCCACGGCCACCGCCCGGCCGATCCCGGAGTCGCCTCCGGTGATCAGGGCGCGCTTGCCTGTCAGCAGTCCGCTGCCGGTGTAGTGACGCATCTCGTCACGTGGCTCGGGCTCCATGCGTCCGGTGTGTCCCGGATATGGCTGTTTCTGTGCGGGTGGCGTACTGTCCGGTCGTTCTGGCATGGGTCGCGCATGCCCGGACTCGCCCGGGTCTAACGTCCGCGGATCGGCGCGGGGTGGTGCTAATGGCCGGACGAGGCAAGGGGGAAGGTGGTGCGCCCTTCGCCGGTGTGCGGCTCCGCCTGCCAGAAGAGCCGGTGGATCTCCGCGGCGTTGGCCGGCGGGTGGTGCTGGAACGTTCCGGCCCGGCGGGCGTGCTTCCCGCGGGCCGAGATGGCCAGACTGATGGACAGGGGTGCGACGAGGGCGTTGCCGTACCGCAGCCACTCCTCGGCCTTGTCGGTACGTCCGGCGGCGCGGTAGTCGCGGGCCACTCGCCGGCAGATGTCCGCCGGGATGGTGCCGAAGAAGTAGTCGCCGTGACAGGCAACCGGCCCGATGGCGATCTCGGGCAGAACCTGCCGGACCCGCTGCAGGAGCTGGTTGCCCTCATGGAGGGCGTTCCGGTTCACCAGCAGGATGCCCAGCTGAAGGTTGGCCCGGGCGTACCGGTCGGCGCAGGGACCCGCGACGCAGAGCGCGTCCGCGGCCTCCCACAGCGCGGCGCCACGGGGGCCGAACCAGTCGCGCATGCGCTCGTGGGTGAGGCTCTTCTTCTCGCCGATGGCGGTCAGCGCCGCGTAGGTGGCCTCTTGCTCCACCGGCTGCGGCAGTTCCAGCAGCGGCTGGGGGCGCGCGGGGAGGCTCTCGGTCGGCTCGCGGGGGCGGCTCTCCGCAGCCGGCCAGTTGTCCGGGACGAGGTCGGGCGTGCGGCCGTCCCATTGCTTCATGACCTGGTCAACGAACAGGTCGGCCAGTGAGTCCGGCGAGGAGCCGGGCGCCGGCACGGTCAGGCTCTCCAGCGGGGACACCGGGACCGACACCATCACCGCGCCGCCGTCGGCGCTGTCGCCGTCACGGGTCTTCGGCGGGGGCTGCGCAGGCGGGACGGCGGCGGGCAGGCTGGGGCTGGAAGGACCGCCCGGGCCGGGGTGGGGAGGGCCGCCCGGGACGGGAACGGGGTCAGGCTGATCGCGGGCCGCCGGTGCCTCCAGCAGGGCTGAATAGTGCTGGTGCCACGCCATTTTGCTGCCGAGCACGACTTCGGGGTCCAGGCCGGTGTTCTCCACGTACCGCCGGCACGCGGTGAAGAACTCCGCCGCCCACCTCCAGCGAGGCGGGTTCTTGCGCGCGCCGGTCAGCACGTTCTGCACGGCGGTTTTGCTCAGCCGCCGCCCTGACAGTCTGACAATTTCACCATATGACGGATTTCCGGCCTTTTGTCGAAGTGCGACCAGCGCCGCCACGCAACGGGCCGCCGGCGTCGCCTCCGGAGGGATTTCACGCATGGGCGATCTGCACCGCCAATCCTGATCGCCATTGAAGGAGGAAGTGCGGCTCCGATTCTTCCGTATCGGCGCAGAGCCGAATGCCCTACGCGTTTCCCCCGCCAAGCACCGGATCATCTCGGAACGGTCTTAACCTGGGCGTTTATCGTGGCGTCGGCCTCGCGACAGAGGTGTTCCGGAACGATCCGGAACGATGTGGAACGGCATGCGCGCCCCAGGAGAGGTAGCGGTCCGAAACGATCCGGAACGATCCCTTTTCCGGTCGCCTGCGCCTCATGTGATAGGAAAGGGCTTTCCGATATCAGCTCGTTCCGAATCGGTCTGTTCCGGTCTTCCTGATCGTCACGACGGTGACGGGCGTCGAGCATGGGATGGTGAACATCACCCGTCTCGCCTTACGGCGGTCCCGCGGCCTGTGACGCGCCGGCGTCACCGGTCTCGCACGCAGCCCTGACCTGGCCCGAACCGGCCGAAGGTCACGGCAACTGCGACTTGACCGCACCGGGGGCGAGATCCCCGCGAATCCTTCGCATGAAGCCGGTTTCCGCAGGTGGGCCTATCGATGCCGAGCAATGAAGAAACTCGGGCATCTGGTAGCTCAACGGTCACTCAAGGTGAGACGCTTCGGACTGTGGCGATTTGGTTGCGAATGTTGGGACTGCGGGGTTAGGTGTGACTCGACAGACTCCGGAACGGCGACCCGGACCTGAAAAGGGGTGGCAACCGGCCACCACTTCTGCGCGACGGTCGGGGTAACCGAGAGGAGACATGTCACGGCTCGCTGCTGGATACCGTCCCATGCATCACAAATGAGGCGGAATGTCCGAAGCGGGCCTTTTCTCGTTATCAGACGAAATCGTCTGACGAAAAGGTTGAAAGGAGAACGATGCCTGAAACGCCCCCCGAATCTGGCTCGGGCCGCGAGCCCGAGCCGGCGAGCCCCGAGACGCCACCACCCTCCACCTGGATCGGGGAGGTGGCGCGGATGGTCCGGGATGTAGTTGACAGTACCCCCCGGACCATCCGCCTGTGCATCGTCATCGCGGTTGCCGCCGCGGCGTGGTTCCTGATCAAGTAACCACTTGATGCACCGGTGATGCAGGCCCCAGGCTAAGTCGCCACCCAAGACCAGATGCCCGGTTTAGCAAGATCGCGGGCTTCTTGTCCACAAAAGTGGCGACTTGTCCTGGGGCCTTTGCGTGCCGTTCACCCATGGCGCACGGGAGAAAGATCCTTGCCCCCGCCACCAACGGACAAACATTCCGCCGTGATCGCACAGCGTACGATGCGCCGTCGCCGGTCCCCAACCCTCCCCGGCAATTTGCTGAAATTCGCAAATGCACATGCATCTGAGATGTGCAGGACGGTGATCAGCGTCCGAGACCTTCGGCGCACACCGATGCGAACAGGGAGCGATCAACCAGGAAGCCGACATTCCACGGCATCACCGTCGTGCCCCTTGCCCGCCCCTCTCGCCGGCGCGCGCCCGTCGGGGCTGAAGGCCGGCTGGTAAAGACCGGCCCCTTGTGGCCGACGCCCGGTCCGGCCGGCAACCGGGGTGGTCCGGCGGCGGGCTCAGTCGCCCGGGAGTTCCGGAGGCCTGCGGCCGTCGCGCAACGCCGATTCGATCTGCCTGGCCAGGGCGAGCGTCTGTGCCGGGCTCAGCGCCCGCAGGCCGGTGGCGGTCACCTGCACCTCGGGCCCGTCCTTGCTCTGCTTCACGGTGATCTTCACGTCGGTCCTGCGGTACCGCAGCCAGGCGATCACCATGCTCGCCACGGCCGCCACCACCTCCGGCGCGTCGGCCAGCACCTGTACCGCCTCGGCCACCGGCCCCAGCGCCCCGTCGGGAGGCGGCTTCTCGACCAGCCGGAGCGCGGCGCGCAGCTCGGGCTCCCGGCGCAACCAGGCGTACAGGTCCCGCACCTCGACCTGCGAGTCCGGCGAGTCCGGCGAGCCGGTTGAGTCGGTTGAGGCCGCCACCAGCAGCGCGCCCCAGTCACCGCCGTCAGGTCGTTGCGCCATCATGGCCCCTTCCAGGCTCGCGTTCGCGGCCCCCGCACCACGACCGGTATCCGGATATCGCCCCGCCCGGCCGCATCGCTACGGGCGGACGGGGGCGCATGACGGTCCAGCACGCGGCCCCACTTGCGATGCCGCACACTGTGCACCGTTATAACCTCGCGCGTCAGGCCTCCACAAGCGTGGAGAGATTGGCTGTTGACCGCCCGCTTCGGGGTGACATATAGGTTATAACTATCCCCCCGACAAGGCAGGAATGCGATGAATGAATCCGTGCCTGAGCTCCGCCCGACCATGACGCCTTCCCGGCGTGCGTTCGGCATGCTCGCCATCGGCGGCCTGGCCGCCGCCCTGATCCCACCCGCCCCCGCCGCGGCCCAGGTCTCGCTGGACGTGCCCTGGGGCGGTCCCCTCGCTCCCGACCTGCCGCTGGCCAAGGCCTATGACACCGCGGCCAGGGCCCTGGCGGAGGTGGACGACAATCCGGTCATCCGCTGGCAGTACCGGGTGTGGTGCCAGACCGGCTACCGCAGCCCGAGGGACGCGGGCACCGGCCAGCCCGTCGACCGGCCCGTCGATCCGGCCAAGGACCTCGTCTCCCCGACGGGCTTCCTGTACTCGGAGTACTCCAGGCCGATGCCCGCCGGCGGAGTGCAGTTCATGGACAACGCCTGGTACTTCGGCACCGACCACACCGGCCTGGTGATCGTCCGCACCCCGGACGGGCTGATCATGTTAGACGCCCTCACCACTCCGCAGGACATGCAGAGCCAGTTCCTCGACCAGGCCGCCGCCGCGGGCCTCGACCCCAGGGGCATCCGCTACGTCTTCCTCGGCCACCGCCACGGCGACCACATCGGCGGCGCGAACCTGCTCCGGGGCAACCATGCGCGCCGGGCCAAGTTCGTCATGGGGCGGCCGGATGCCGACGCCGTCGCGAAGGACCTGGCCGAACTGCGGGCACACCGCCACGAGTACACCGAGGAGGAGTACCGGGCCCGCCTGGCGCGCCTCCCCAGCCGGATCGACATCATGGTCGAGGCCACTCCCGGCCACACCGTCGGCATGAAACGCATCCGGATCGGCCGGCGCACGGAGGCCGTCGCCATCCTCGCCCCCGGCCACACCGAAGGGCAGATGCACGTCATCGTCCCCGTCGTCCACCAGGGCGAGACCCACAAGCTCCTGGTCTGGAGCGGCAACGACAACGCCGACGTCGCCGCCCAGTACGCCGTCTCCGCCGACCACGTCCAGGGCCTGGCCGGTCTGGAGGGCGCGGACACCTTCATCAACACCCACGCCTACCAGGGCGGCATCTTCGGCCACCTGCGCGCCCTCAAGGCGAACCCCGCGGCGCCCAACCCGATGATCATGGGCAGGTCCGGGGTCCAGCGGCACATCGAGATCTTCGGCCACGCTCACCGCGCGCTCGCGCAGCGGTTGATCGACGGCACGTGGAAGCGGATGTAGCCGGATGCCGGCTGGGCCACCCGCCCGCGAGCGAGGTGGCCAGCCGGCGTGCCAGGGTCGGCCACCCGCCCGCGGAGCGAGGTGGCCGAGCCTGCGTGTCAGAGTCGGCCACCCGCCCGCGGAGCGCCGGCGTGTCAGGGTTGCGTGCGCCGGTCGATGCCGAGCGTGGCGATGAGATCTTCGTGGAGCTCGAACCAGACCCGATGGCAGGAGTCGACGTCGGTACGGTCGACCCAGGCGCCCTCCCCGGCTCGGGCGCGCGCCAGGGCCGCGGTGAACCGGGTGTCGTATCCGCGGAACCGGGTCAGAACGCTCCCGAGCCGGTCCGCGAGCGGCGCGAGTGCGCGGTCGATGCCGCCGAGCTCGTAGAGGATCCGGGCGTCCCAGGCGAAATCGGAGTGATCGTTGGGGGCGAGCCGATCGCCGTCGGTGGGCCGGAGCTGCCAGTCGGTGCAGGCCCGCAGCAGGAGGGCGTTCAGCGGGCGGAACTCGCGGTAGACGTCACGGACCTCGTCGGCGCCGCCGACACCGGCGAGCTCGGCAGCGAGTTGGCGCTCGTTCTCGGCCCGGCCCGCTTCCGTCAATGACCAGCCTCCGGAGCCGGCGAAGGCGGTGTGCTGAACCCAGCCACGTGCCTCGGCGTCGTACAGCATCTCTTTCGTCTCGGCCGCGTCGAGCCCGTACCGGCGAGCGAGCACCGGGGTGTCCGCGTACCCGGTGATGCGTACGGAGTGCAGGGCCAGGAGGCCGAGCGAGGAGTCCCGCGTCACGAGCCGTCCTCCTGTCGTGCCGTCAGGCGGTTGTAGTGCTGCTGGCACGCCTGCGGCGAGTTGAACCCCATCGCGTGCGCCATCTGCGCCCAGGTCAGCCCCGCGCTCCGGGCCATGAACAGCAGGCCGGACTCGAGTCCTTCGACCTCGGCGCGCGCGGCGGGCAGGAGGGCGAGCGCGCTCAGCACATCCTCCGGGCCCAGGTCGGCGTGCCGCCAGACGGCGAACTGCACGAGGTCGACCGCCGACGGCGGGGCGGGTGGGGGCCGCCACGGGCGGGCGTCGAGCGCGTCCGCGCCCAAGCTCAGAAGCCGCTTACTCGCGTCCTGCTCACGTCGGGCCTGGACATGGTCGGCGTCCCCGGTGTGAACGATGTCGTCCTTGCGTGCCATGCGACCGATGATGCAGAATCAACGAAACGTTGTCAATAATTTGTTGAAGGGCAGGACGCGTGATCGTACCCTTGGTGGAGGCTGTCCCCGGCACATGCGGGGGCAAGGCCGGCGCGCTCGGCGCGCTGCTCCGCGCGGGTCTGCCGGTTCCCGACGGCTTCGTCGTCCCGTACGACGCTTACCTCGCCGCCGTCCGCGACCTGGACCTCGACGGGCCGGACGATCCCGACGCGATGCGGCCGGCGATCGAGGCCCGCCCGGTCCACGCCTCCGTGATCGACGCGCTGGGACGCGCGCTCGACGAGCTCGGCGATCCGCCCGTGGCGGTGAGATCATCGGCGGCGAACGAGGACACCGGCCAGGCCTCGGCGGCCGGCCAGCACGAGAGCTTCCTCGCCGTGCGCGGAGCCGGCGAGGTCGCCGATGCCGTACATGCCTGCTGGGCCTCGCTCTTCTCGCCACGAGCCATCGACTATCGACGCGACTACCGACGCGACGACCGGCGCGACGACCGGCGCGACGACCGGCGCGACGACCGGCGTGACGAGCGCCGTGACGACCGGCCGGCGGACGATCTGGCGATGGCCGTCATCGTCCAGCGCCACCTGGATGCCGAGGTGTCCGGGGTCATGTTCACCCCCGCGGACCCGCACGGCCCGACCGAGATCGAGGCGTCCTGGGGGCTCGGCCCCAGCGTCGTCGGCGGCACGGTCACCCCCGACGCCTACCGCGTCGCCCAGGACGGGTCGGTCACCCGTACCATCGCCGACAAACGGACCCGCCTTGACCGTCGCGGCCGGCAGCTCGTCGTCAGCGACGTGCCCACCTCTGCCCGGGACCGGCCGGCGATCGACGACGCGACCGCCACGCGGCTCGCCCGGCTGGGCGGCGAGATCGCCGCCCTACGCGGTGGACCGCAGGACATCGAGTGGGCGATCGCCGACGGCCGCACCTGGATCCTGCAGGCCCGGCCGGTCACCGCCGCTCCCCCACCGCCTTCCGGCACCTCGGACGCCCCGGCCGGCGCCCTCACCGGAACACCGGGCAGCCGCGGGACCGTGACCGGCACCGCGAGGATCGTCCGCGGTCCCGGCGACTTCGCGCGCGTCCACCCGGGCGACATCCTCGTCTGCCCCTTCACCGACCCGGCGTGGACGCCGCTGCTGCGCATCGCCGCCGGCGTCGTCACCGAGACCGGAGGCGTGCTCTCACACGCCGCGATCGTCGCCCGCGAGCTCGGCATCCCCGCCGTCCTCGGCCTCCCGGACGCGACGGGCAGGCTCCACGACGGCGCCGTCATCACCGTCGACGGCAGCACCGGCGCCGTCACGGCGACGAACGCGTGACCGTTCACCTCATCGAAAGGAGACGGGGAAACGGGCCCGTACGGGCGCCGCGCCCTCACCGCTCATGGCAACGCGACACCTCTACCTGGCACGCCACGGCGCGGCCGACGCGTTCGGGAAGCTCACCGACGTCGGGCACCGGCAGGCGAGCCTGCTGGGCGAACGGCTCGCCGGCATCCCGGTCGACGCCGTGTGGCACTCCCCGCTGCCGCGCGCCACGGCGAGCGCGCACGAACTCGCCCGGCACCTGCCGAACGTCCCCGTGACCGAGGCCGCCGAACTCATCGACCACGTGCCCTACGTTCCCGGTGCGGCCGAGACACCCCGGTCCTGGGCGGGCTTCTTCGACGGCTACGACGAGGCCGAGGCGGCCTCCGGCCACAGGCTCGCCGAGGCCCTGGTCGCCCGGTTCGCGAAGGTCCCCGACCACGGGCCCGACACCCACGAGGTCCTGGTGACGCACGCCTACCCGATCGCGTGGCTGGTCCGGCACGCGCTGGACGCGCCGCCGTCCCGGTGGCTCGGGCTGAACAGCGCCAACACCGCGCTGACGGTCATCGAGTACCGCGACGGCCTGCCGCCCACGATCGTGATGTTCAACGACATGAGCCACCTCCCGCCCGGCCTGCGCTGGACCGGGTTCCCCGACAGCGTGCGGCCGTAACGGTCACGCCGTCCGCCGGGCTTGACCCTGACATCGTGTCAGGCGACACGGTATGGCCATGGATGTCACCTATATCGGCTCCGGGCCGTACTGCTACTCCAACTCCCTCGCGATGCTCCTCGGTGACGAGGCGCCGCCTCCGGCCGTGATCGAGGTCCTGACGGGCTCCCCCTACGGAATGGAGCTGATCGGCGGGCGCCTTCCGCTGTTCGACCCGTTCGGCTGGGATCCCGAGATCGGGCTCGACGACGCGATCGGACTGCTCGGCTGGGAGTGCGAGCGCGTGGACGGGGGAACGGCCGCGGCGGCGCTCGACCGGCTGCGCCGGGCCTGCCAGGACGGCCCGGTGCTCGCCGGGCCGCTCGAGCTCGGTCTGCTGTCGTTCCAGCCGGGGTCGGGCAAGGCGATCGGCGCCGACCACTACGTGGTGGTGCTGGAGGTGGACGACGACACCGTGCTCATGCACGACCCGGAGGGCTACCCGTACGCCACGCTGCACGCCGACGCCTTCGCCGAGGCGTGGCGCGGGGAGCTGATCTCCTACCTGAAGCGGCCGTTCCGGATGCGGTACGGGTTCACCCGGCGGGAGCCGGTCACCCCGGAGGAGGCGCTGCGCCGCTCGCTGCCCGCCGGGCCGGCCTGGCTGGCCGGACGGACGGACCTGGAGGTCCCGCCCGGCACGCTCGGGCAGGCGGAGGCCGCCGAGCGCACCGCCCGGCTGGTCGAGGAAGGGCTGGATCCCGAGATCAGGCAGTTGTGGCAGGCGTTCGCGGTACGGGTGGGCGCCCGGCGCCTCAACGACCTCGCCGCCTGCCTGTCATCCCTCGGCCTCGACGCGGCCGCGGCCGTCGCCGCGGAGCAGGCCCGCATCGTCGGAGGGCTGCAGGGTCCGGTCGTGTCGGGCGACGACGTGGCGCTCGCGGCCGGCCTGCGCCGCTTGGCTCCGACGTACGAACGGCTGCGCGCCGCCCTGATCGCCGGCGAGGGGACGTCCTCCTGAACTACTGCTGCGGTCCCGCCGTCCACGACCGGAGCTTGTCGGGGTTGCGTACCGCCCAGATGTGCTTGATCCGGTCGTCCGCGATGTCGAACGCCATCACCGCCATGATGGCGCCGTCCTGCAGGGCGATCAGGCCGGGCCGGCCGTTGACCGTGCGCTCCAGGATCGTCAGGTTGTGGAGCCTGCCGGTGAAATGGACCAGCGGGCGTACGATCTGCTCCGCGCCTTGGATCGGGTGCAGCACCGCGCTGACGATGCCGCCGCCGTCGGCGATGGCCGTGGCGTCGGGATCGAGGAGGTCGATGAGGGCCTGGATGTCCTTGGCCTCCCACGCCTGCTTGAATTCCCTGACGATGCCGGCCTGCCGGGACGCCGGCGTCGCGGGGGCCTGCGAGGCGCCGATGCGGCGGCGGGCCGAGGAGGCCAGCTGGC
>NZ_JBSFTC010000157.1:0-25356 GCF_053590415.1 Nonomuraea sp. NPDC003201 | reverse complement strand
GGGCGGGCGGCCGCGGGCCCCCCGCGTTTGAGGGGGCGACGGGCCAGGGGCTGGCTGTACGTGCTGCCCGCGCTCGCGGTGTACCTGGGCTTCGCCATCTGGCCGGCGCTGAACACGCTCCGCCTGTCGCTCCTGACCTGGGACGGCATCCTGCCGCCGGTCTGGGCTGGTTTCTCCAACTACGTCAAGATTTTTCGTGATTCAGCGCTGTACGAGGCCATCCTGCACAGCCTCGCGCTGATCGTCTTCTTCTCGGTCATCCCCATCGGCGTCGGGCTGCTCATGACGGCGCTCCTGATGGGCAAGGTGCGCCGGGGCATGACGTTCTTCCGGATCGTCTTCTTCCTCCCCCAGGTGCTGCCGCTCGTCGCCGTCGGCATCACCTGGCGCTGGCTCTACGGCGAGTCCGGCGTGGTCAACCAGTTCCTCGACCTGGTGGGGCTGGGGTCGATCACCCGCGCCTGGCTGGGCGACTACGGCCTGGCACTGATCGCGCTCGGCCTCATCGGCACGTGGGTGATGAGCGGCCTGTGCATGATGCTCTTCCTGGCCGGCGCGCAGAAGATCGACCCGTCCCTGTACGAGGCGGCCAAGCTCGACGGCGCGGGGGCGCTCCGGCAGTTCCGGCACGTCACCGTGCCCGGGGTGCGCAGGGAGATCACGGTCGCCGGCGTCATCACCACGATCGCCGCGCTGGCCAGCTTCGACCTCGTCTTCGTCACCACGAACGGCGGCCCGGCGGGGCAGACCAACGTGCCCGGCCTGCTCGTCTACCGGCTGGCCTTCAACGAGGGCGACATCGGCGGCGCCAGCGCGCTCGCGGTCGTGCTGACCGTGATCGTGGTCGCCGTCGTCAGCGCCGTCCGATACTTCACCAGGGATGATCAGAGTTGAGAACGCTCGGCGGAGTCAGTGTCCGGTACGGAGTGCTCGTCCTGCTGGCGGTGATGGTGCTGGTGCCCTTCGCCGGCATCGTCCTGGCCGCCCTGCACCCCTCGGGCGCGCAGCTCGACGGGCTGAGCATCCCGGACAGGTGGTCGTGGGAGACCTTCGCGCTCGCCTGGGAGCGGGGCAACTTCACCAACCTCATGCGTTCGAGCGGGCTGATCGCGGTCGTCGTGGTGCCGCTCGCGGTGGCGATGGCCACGCTCGCCGGGTACGGGCTGGCGATCCTCAAGGTGTGGGGGCACCGGACGTTGTCGTTCGGGTTCGTGATGGGGCTCACGCTGCCGATCGAGGTCATCGTGGTGGCGCTCTACTTCAACCTGCGCGAGGTCGGCCTCACCAACTCCTACGTCGGCGTCATCCTGGCCGAGGCGGCGCTGTTCATGCCGTTCGGGGTGTACTGGATGCAGACGCACTTCGCGAACGTGCCCGAGGAGCTCGTCGAGGCGGCGCGCATCGACGGCGCCCGGGACCTCGTGGTGCTGGCGCGGGTGCTGCTGCCCATCTCGTGGCCCGCGGTCACCACGCTGTCGGTTCTCTACTTCATGTGGTCGTGGAACCAGTTCATGCTGGTGCTGGTCATGATGCAGGACCCGGACCGGCGCACCGCGCCGAGCGGGCTGGGGCTCTTCGTCGGCCAGTACACGACGGACATCCCGTTGCTGGCGGCGGCCTGCCTGATCGTCATCGCCCCGATCGTCGTCGTGTACCTCCTCTTCCAGCGCAGCTTCGTCAACGGCATCACCCAGGGCGCCATCAAGGGCTGACCCCCTTAAGGGACCCCGGCCCCGGACGGGGGGCAAGTGGCCCACATTTGGCATTCACGCCGAAACCCATGTCAAGATGCGCGTGTGGTCGGGACACCGCCGGAGCTGGAGCGTGGCACGGGAGTCCCCGCGCACGTGCAGATCGAGCGGTGGCTGCTCGAGTCGATCTCCAGCGGCGAGATGGAGCCGGGCGACCGGCTGCCCGGCGAGCGGGAGCTGGCCGGGCGGCTGGGCGTGAGCAGGATGACGCTCAGGCAGGCGCTGGCCACCCTGGAGCGCGACGGCGTGCTGATCAGGGTGCCCGGCAGGTCGGGCGGCGCGTTCGTGGCCGAGCCGCGCATCGAGTGCGACCTGACCGGGCTGGCCGGGTTCACCGAGCAGATGCGGCGGGCCCACCTGCGGGCCGAGGGGCGGGTCCTGGCGGCGCTGACCGTGCCCGCCCCGCGGTCGGTGGCCGCGGCGCTGGAGGTGGAGGAGGGCTCGCCGGTGCACGAGGTGGCCAGGGTGCGCTCGGCCGGGCTGTCGCCGGTGGCGCTGGAGCGCTCCTGGTTCCCGCCTCTGCCGGGCTTCCTCGACCAGGACCTCACCGGCTCCCTCTACGCCCTGCTGGCCGCCCGCTACGACCTGGAGCCGCGTACGGCGGTCGAGCACCTGGCCCCGGTGATCGCCCGCCCGGCGGAGGCCGCCGAGCTGGGCATCGCCCCCGGCGCGCCGCTCATGCTCATCGAGCGCACCGCCTACGCGGGCGACGGCACGCCGGTGGAGTTCGCCCGGGACCTGTTCCGCCCCGACCGGGTCCGGATCTCGGTACGCAGCGGCGTCACGGAACCAAGGGGGTCCTGACCACGACGCCCGGCACCCAGGCCCCCTCGACCTCGATCTCGACCTGGGCCCCGGGGCCGACCGGCAGGTAGGCGTAGGCGATCGACTCCTTCGCGGTGTAGCCGTACCCGCCCGAGGTGACCCGGGCCACCACCTGCCCGTCCAGCCGTACGGGCTCGTTGCCGAGCGCGACGGCTCTCGGGTCGCGCAGCGTCACGCACCGCAGCCGCCGCTCGGGCGCCGGGTCCAGGGCGTCCTTGCCGAGGAAGTCCTTGTCCGTCTTGACGCAGAACCCCAGCCCCGCCTCGTACGGCGTCGTCTCGGGCCCGATGTCCGCGCCCCACACCCGGTAGCCCTTCTCCAGCCGCAGGCTGTCGATGGCCCGGTAGCCGCCGGCCACCAGCCCGTACGGCTCCCCCGCCCGCCACAGCTCCTGCCACAGCCCCAGCCCGTACTCGGTGGAGCAGTACAGCTCCCAGCCCATCTCCCCCACGAACGTGACCCGCAGCGCCAGCACCGGCACGTCCCCCACGGTGATCTCCCGCGACGACATGAAAGGGAAGTCCATCGGGTCCGGCGTGAGCCCGGCGATGATCTCGGGGGCGCGCGGGCCCCACAGGGCGAAGCACGCGTACTGGCCGGTGACGTCGGCGATCCTGGCCGTCGCGCCGGTGCGCGCGGCCTGCTTGCGCAGCCAGCCCAGGTCGTGCGAGCCGAACGCGGTGCCGGTGACGATCAGGAACTCCCGCTCGCCCCGCCTGGTCACGGTGAAGTCGCACTCGATGCCGCCGCGCCGGTTGAGCGCCTGGGTGTAGGTGACGGCGCCGACCTCGCGGGCGACCCGGTTGTCGCACACCCATTCCAGCAGGTCCGCCGCGTCCGGGCCGGAGACCTCGATCTTCGAGAACGAGCTCTCGTCGAACAGGCCGGCCGTGGTGCGCGTGGCCCGGTGCTCGACGCCGATCGCGGGCGACCAGAGCCGCCCGGCCCACCCGCCGGGCCGTTCCCCCTCGTCCGTCGCGTTCGCGTCGTAGTAGTTGACCCGTTCCCAGCCGGACTTCTCGCCGAAGGCGGCGCCGTGGGCGGCGTGCCAGCCGTACGCGGGCGAGAGCCGCAGGGGCCGCCCGGCCGAGCGCTCGTGGCCCGGGTAGCGGATGTCGTAGTACGTCTCGTAGTTCTCGACGGCCCGCTTGATCGTGTAGGACGGCGAGCGGTACTGGCGGCCGAAGCGGCGGATGTCCATGTGCCAGAGGTCCATGCTGGGCTCGCCCTCGACGATCCACTCGGCCATCACCTTGCCGATGCCGCCCGCGCCCGCGATGCCGTGCGCGCAGAACCCGGCCGCCACGAAGAACCCGCCGACCTCCGTCTCCCCCAGGCAGAACTCGTTGTCGGGGGTGAACGCCTCGGGGCCGTTGATCAGCTTGCGGATGCCGACGTCGGCCATCGCAGGCACCCGAATCCGGGAATTATCCGAAATTTCCTCAAATCTCGGCCAATCTTCGGACAGGAGGCGGCCGTTGAAGTCCGCGGGGACGGCGTCGAAGGAGTTCGGGCCGGCCGTCCAGGGCGCGCAGGTGCGCTCGTACCCGCCCATGACCAGCCCCTGCACCTCCTGCCGGTAGTAGACGAGCAGGTCGGGGTCGCGCAGCGTGGGCAGCCCCGTGTGGTCGTGGCAGGCGTCGGTCACCACGTACTGGTGCGACATCGGCACGATCGGGATCCGCGCCCCGGCCATGCGGCCGATCTCGGCCGCGAACATGCCGCCGCAGTTGACCACGATCTCGCAGTCGATGTCCCCCTGGTCGGTGCGCACGCCGGTGACGCGGCCGTTCGCCGTCGTGATGCCGAGCACCCTGGTGTGCGTGCGGATGACCGCCCCGCCCTCGCGGGCCCGCTGGGCCAGGGCGTAACAGAGCTGCGAGGGGTCGATCTGCCCGTCCGTGGGCAGGTACGCGGCGCCCACGACGCCCTCGGGGTCCATGAGGGGGAACAGCTCGACGGCCTCGGCCACCGAGATCTCCTCCAGCGGCAGCCCGAACGTCCGGGCCCAGCCGATCTGCCGGCGGATCTCCGCCATCCGCTCGGGCGTGGAGGCCAGCTTGATGCCGCCGCACTCCGTCCATCCGGCGTCGAGGGTGCGGTAGAGCTCGACGGAGTACTGGTTCATGCGGGTCAGGGTGGGATCGGCGCGCAGCTGGCCGACCAGGCCCGCCGAGTGGAAGGTGGAGCCGCTGGTGAGCTCGTCCCGCTCCAGCAGGACGACGTCGCGTTCGCCGAGTTGGGTGAGGTGGTAGGCGACGGACGCGCCGCCCACCCCGCCACCGATGATCACGATGCGGGCCGAGTCGCTCATGCTGGCGAGGCTAACCTTCGGACCGGTAAAAGGTCTAGACCGTTTAGCGCCGTCCGTCCTAGCATCGAGCATGGCCGTGCCCGAGGTGCTCGATCGCATTCCTCTGCTGTCCGGCGTGCCACGCTCCGTCGAGGAGCTGCCCGGAGGGCTGACCAACCACAACTACAAGGTCACGACCCCGGGCGGGTCGTACGTGGCGCGCGTGTGGGCCAGCGACTCCTCGCTGCTGGGGATCGACAGGGACGCCGAGCACGCGTGCTCGCTGGCCGCCGCCGCGGCCGGGGTGGGGGCGCCGGTGCACGCGTACCTGCCCGAGCTGGGGGTGCTGGTGGTGGGCTTCCTGCCGGGGCGGACGTTCACGGAGGCCGACCTCCGCGACCCGGCGAACCTGCCCCGGGTGGCGCAGGCGTGCCGCCGCCTGCACGCGGGGCCGCGGTTCGTACGGGACTTCGACATGTTCGAGATCCAGCGGCACTATCTGGGGATCGTGCGGGAGCGGGGCTACCGGCTTCCCGCGGACTACCTCGGCTTCATGCCCGCCGTCGAGGACATCCGGAAATGTCTGCAAATAAGGGCGGAAGGCACCGTCCCCTGCAACAACGACCTCCTGCCCGGCAACATCCTCGACGACGGGCAGCGCCTCTGGCTGATCGACTACGAGTACGCCGGCAACAACGACGCCTGCTTCGAGCTCGGCAACATCTGGAGCGAGTCCGACCTGCCGCTCGGCCACCTGGAGGAGCTCGTCACCGCGTACTACGGCCGCCGCCTGCGCCACAAGATCGCCCGCGCCCGGCTGCTCGGCCTCATGTCCAAGTACGGCTGGACGCTCTGGGCCTCCATCCAGGACGGCGCGAACGAGAGCATCGACTTCGACTTCTGGTCGTGGGGCATGGAGAAGTACGAGCGGGCGGTGGCCGAATTCACCGGATCTGACCTTGCGCACCTCATGGACGAGGCCGCGCGGGCAGACTAGGGGCATGTTCGCCGCACTGACCGGTCTCGGCCTGTCCACGGCCGCCGGGCTGAACGCCTACATCCCGCTCCTCGTCGTGGGCGTCCTGGCCAACTTCACGGACGCCGTGAAGCTCCCCGACGGCTACTCATGGCTGTCCAACTGGGGCGTGCTCGCGGTGATCGCCGTCCTGCTGGTGGCCGAGTTCGTCCTGGACAAGGTGCCCGCCGTGGACAGCGTCAACGACACCATCCAGACCGTGGTGCGCCCGGCGTCGGGCGGCGTGGTCTTCTCGGCCACGCAGGCGGCGGCCGAGGTGGACCACTCCACCTGGATGGCCGAGCACCCGTGGGCCGGCTGGCTGCTGGGCATCGTGATGGCGCTGGCCGTGCACGCGGTCAAGGCCACCGCCCGGCCCGTGATCAACGCCGGGACGGCCGGGGTGGGCGCCCCGGTGGTGAGCACGGCGGAGGACGCGGGCTCGCTCGGCATGAGCCTGGTGGCCGTCTTCGCCCCGGTGCTGGTGATCGTCGCGCTGCTGGTGATGGCCGTGCTGGCGTGGTGGCTGATCAGGAAGGTACGGCGTGTGCGCGCCCGCAGGAGAGCGGCCCGCGGCCAGCCCTGACCCGGGGCTATTCCTGGGCCCGCAGCCACTCCTCCACGAGGTCCACGAACTCGGCGGGGCGCTCCTCGTGCAGCCGGTGACTGGCGCCCTCCCAGCACACGACCCTGGACGCGGGGTCCTTGAGCAGCCCCGACTCCCAGCTCGCCCGTTCCGGATCCGCCCAGATCGACAGCACCGGGCAGCGCCGGCGGGCCAGGTAGTCGTCGCTGGCCGGGCGCACCCCGATGGCGTCCGGGGCCGTGAACATGGCCTCGAACGCCTGGACCAGCACGTGCGGCGGCATGCCGTACAGCCTGCGCTTGTGCCAGCGCCTGATGACGGCGGGCGTGCCGGCGTTCGTGCACCACTCGTCGATCTTCTCGGCGGCGGCGTGCGGGTGCTCGCCGCGCAGGCCGTCGATCATCTTGGGGAAGCGCCGGGCGACCCGGTCGGTCATGCCGTAGCCGGGGTCGACGGCGACGAGCGCGCGTACCAGCTCGGGGTGTTCGACGGCGAGGATGGAGACCACCTGGCCGCCCATCGAGTGCCCGACGGCGACCACCTGCGGGATGCCCCGGCTTTCGAGGAGGGCGCGCAGGTCGCCGGCCATCTCGCGCGGCGTGTTGCCGCTCTCGGGGACGGACGAGTAGCCGTGGCCGCGCAGGTCCACGGCGATCACCCGGTGGGTGGCCGCCAGCGCGTCGATGTGCCAGGACCACTGGTGGGAGTCGGTGCCCCACCCGTGGACGAGCAGCAGCGGGGGCCCGTCGCCGTCCTCCGTGTAGAAGAGCCTGATATTTCCGCCGATATCCGCGTACGGCATCTATTGACCCCCACCCTCCAGTCGGGACAGCAGCGCGCTCTCTCCTGCCGTCCACCCGCCGTCCACGGCCAGCTCCGCGCCCGTCACGTACGAGGCGGCGTCGGACAGCAGGAACGCGATGGCCTCCGCCACCTCCTCCGGCTCACCCCAGCGCCCGGCGGCGGCCAGCGGGAAGGTCCCGTCCCCCGACACGGCCCCGAGCGGCTGTGTCATCGGAGTGACGATCATTCCGGGATGTACAGAGTTGACCCGGATGCGGTCCTTGCCGAACTCCAAGGCGGCGATCTTGGTCAGCCCGCGCACGCCCCACTTGGACGCGCCGTAACCGCCCGTGCCGGGCAGGGCGGTGAGGCCCGCGACGGACGAGAGGTTCACGACGGCGCCGCCGCCGGACTCGCGCATGGCCTTGACCACCGATTTGAGCCCCAGGAAGACGCCGACCAGGTTCACCTGGAGCACGCGCTCGAAGGCCTCCAGCGGCTGCTGCTCGATCGACTGCGTGAGGGCGATGCCCGCGTTGTTCACCAGCCCGTCGAGCCTGCCATACGCCTCCAGGGTGGCGGCGACCACGTCGGCCCACTGATCCTGACTTGTCACATCGTGAGGGAGAAATCGGGCACCCAGCTCCTTGGCGGTGGCCGTACCCTCCTCCACCAGCACATCGGTGATCACGACCTGGGCCCCGGCCGCGACGCAGCGCCGCGCGGTGGCCGCCCCCATCCCCCGGGCGCCACCGGTGATGATCACAACCTTGCCGTCGAGCACGTCACCCCGCCCTTCCAGCCGCTCTCCGAGAACTGAAGCACAGCCCCACGGCTCCGATCAAGTGCTTGCTTGGTTTCTCGGCCGCGCCGATGCCGCCCCGGCCGACTATCCTTCAATGCAGAGACCCACAGGAGGTGGCGGAGATCGGCGAGCTGCTTGTCGTCCTACTGGTGATCCTGGCGTTCTTCCTGCTGCTGGGCGGTGTGGGCGTCTTCCTCCTGGTCAAGCTGGGCAAGAAGGCGGCGGTCAAGGCCAAGCAGGCCACGACCCGGCTCAGCACCCACGTCAACGCCATGGGCACGGGCGACGCCGCCGAGGTCGAACGCCTCCGCCTCGACCTGCGCCGCGAGGTCTCCCTCACCCGCCAGGCCGTCGACCACGCCCAGCGCCTCGGCTGGGGCCTCGGCGACCTCCCCCGGCTCATGGCCGACCTCACCGCGCAGGCGGACGTCCACGACGGCCAGCTCGGCATGTACGCCCAGCAGCGCCGCATGTCCCCGTACGTCGACCACGCCACCCTCGACCGGCTCAGGGAGCACCAGGCCAAGCTGACGGCGATGTGCGCCCGCATCCGCGCCGACCTCCTGGGCGACCAGGTGCACCACACGGCCGCCGGCATCGCCGACCTCGGCTCCCGCACCGACCTCGAGATCGAGGCCCGCCGCCAAGCCCCCGACCCCCTGGACCAGATCGACGAGCTCTACCGCCGCTCGATGGAGGAACGCAAAGACCGCCCTTGACGGCTACTCGACGTGGCAAAATGAGCACGCCGCGTGACACGCCGAGGAGGGCGGACTGATGACTATGACCCTTCCTGAGTGGTTCTACCCCGGCCCTCCCGGCGGCTGGACCGCCGACATGGCGGCGAACAACCCGTCCGCCCCGACACGCGGATGGTCGCCCCCGACCTGCTGAGCCGTCCTGCCTTGGGGCTGCACCGGCGTCGAACCCCCGGCACCACGGCGTCTGCCGCAGACCGTCAGGGGCGGCGGCTCAGGCGTCGTCCCACTCCCGGTATATGAACGCCGCGAGCTCCGCCTCCGTGGCGCCGCCGTTGGCCAGGGCCTTGGTGGCCTGGGCCTGGGCTCGGGTGGGGAGCCGGCCCTCGATGAGGATGGGCAGCGACAGCCGCCGCAGCAGCACCTCGGACTCCGAGACCCCGGACGTACGGCGGGTGACGGCCACGTTCACCCGCAGCCCGTGCTCGTTACCGGGCGGGACGGCGGGGCGGTCGATCTCGATGGCGGAGTAGCGGAAGCCGTTGGCCAGGTCGCAGGCGGCGCATCCGGCCGGGCCCCTGCTGAGCCGATCGCCGCACTCGGGACAGGTCAGGCGGTCGTAGGCGGCGTCCACCACGCGCCACGGGTGCTTGTCGGGCTCGTCGGTGACCATCTCGGCGATGAGGCGCTCGTCCGGTGGCCGGGTGGTACCGAACTCCTGCTCAAGGAACGCGCGCCAGCCCTCTTCCACGATCTCGTCGACCAGCCCGGCACACCGGGCGCAGCCGGGGGCTCCGGCGGGCTCCCAGTGGTCGCATTCCGGGCAACGTCGCATGCCCGCACCGTACAAGCCCGGCGGGATCCATCGCACCGCATTTTTGCGGATGATCCACGAGTTCGGCACCGCAGGACCTCGGCTTTCCTCCCGCGTCGAACCGCGCGCAGCGCGTCGGATCCGTGCACGACCGGACGGGCACCGGCCACCTCGCCACCCTGACGGACATCGGCCACCTCGCCACCCTGACGGGCGTCGGCCATCTTGGCGCCCGTCGGGTGAGCCCGCCCGGCACGCTCACGGATGAGGGCATCGCGCCGTGGGCGGACCGGACGGCCGTGGTCAGGAGGTCGTCCGCCGGGACGATCACGACAGGAGGTCGCGCCAGCGCCGGCCCGACTCCAGCGTGTCCAGGCCGATCCGCTCCAGGTATGCTCCGCCCTTGGCCAGCCGGCGTCCCACGGGCGTGTCGAGGCCGAACGTCTCCCCCGCCGCCTTCGCCAGCTCCGCCGCCTCCAGCGTCTGCCGCGAGCTGGTCACGATCGACTGGTACCAGGAATTGTCGTCGACCGTGTAGATGTCGCGACGCCGCCGCGGATCGCGCTCGCGCCCGATCAGCCCCTGCTGGATCAGGTAGCCCACCGCCATGGAGACCGAGGCAGGGCTGACCTTCAGCCTGCGCGTCAGCTCCGCCGCGGTGAGTCGGCCGTCCTCGCTCAGCCACAGGCCGACGAGCACGCGCGCCATCATCTTCGGCAGCCCCATCCGGACCGCCATCTCGATGACCTCGTCCCCCAGCTCGCCGTCCGGCGGCCCGGCCGCGAACCGGAGAGCCGGCGTGCCGCGCCGCGCCCGCCGCTCCGTCGCCCGGTGCGCCTGCTCGGGCCGGTAACCGCCGGGGCCGCCGTTGCGGCCGACCTCCCGGCTGATCGTCGAGGTCGGCCGGTCCAGCCGCCTGGCGATCTCGGCGTAGGAACGCCCTTCGGCGAGGCCGGCCGCGATGCGCTGGCGGTCCCGCTGGGTCAACCTTCCTTGTGACATGACGCCATTGTTGCGTTCGCGGCCACTCAGTGCAACGAATCATTGCGTTCGAGTCCAGCGTCATTGCATCAATTTTCCCGCTCTCACCTGCACATACGGATTCCATTTATTGCAGCCCTTTTGAATGCAACGTAGCTTTCAGAGCATGTCGAACACGTACTATCGCGATGAGACGGTCAGCCCTTCCCTCGACCGCGCACCCGCCTGCCCCTTCGATCCCGCCCCCGAGGTCACCGCGCTGCGTGCCGAGCAGCCGATCGCCCGGCTGGCCGCGCCCGAGGGCGCCCCCGGCGTCTGGCTGGTCACCGGTTACGGGCTGGTCCGCCAGATCCTCGCCGACCCGCGTTTCAGCTCCCGCTACGAGACCCACTACTACCCGCAGATGGGCGGGTACCTGCCGCCCGCCCCCGCCGGCGACCTGACCGGCATGGACGCGCCCCAGCACACCCGCTTCCGCAAGCTGCTGGCGGGCAAGTTCACCGTCCGCAGGATGAACCTGCTCACCGAGCGGGTCACCGAGATCACCCATGAGCGACTCGACGCGATGGAGCGGCAGGGGCCGCCCGCCGATCTCGTCGAGGTCTTCGCCCAGCCCGTTCCCGCGCTGATGATCTGCGAGCTGCTCGGCGTGCCGTACGAGGACCGCGAGCAGTTCCAGACCGCCACGCGAACCCTCTCGGACGCCGTAGAGCCCGAGGCGCAGTACACCGCCTTCATCGAGCTCGGCGACTACCTCCGGACGCTCGCGCTCGCCAAGCGCGCGAACCCGACCGACGACCTGCTCAGCGACCTGGCCACGGCAGGAGACCTGACCGACGAGGAGCTCGGCGGCGTGGCCGCCTTCCTGCTCGGCGCCGGCCTCGACACCACCGCCAACATGCTCGCGCTCGGCACCTTCGCCCTGCTGCGCGACCCGGCCCAGCTCTCCGCCCTGCGCGACGAACCCGGCCTGGCCGCCGGCGCCGTGGAGGAGCTGCTGCGCCACCTGTCCATCGCCGCCATGGGCATGCGTGGCGTGCTGGAGGACGTCGAGCTCGGCGGCAGGCAGCTCAAGGCCGGCGACACGGTCATCATCGCGCTCAACGCCGCCAACAGGGACCCGGCCAAGTTCTCCGATCCCGACGTGCTCGACCTGCGCCGCTCGGCCACCGGGCACCTGGCCTTCGGCCACGGCGTCCACCAGTGCCTCGGCCAGCAGCTCGCCCGTGTCGAGATGCGCGTCGCCTTCCCCGCGCTGCTCACCCGGTTCCCGACGCTGCGGCTCGCCGTACCGGCGGAAGAGGTGCCGCTGCGCACCGACCCCGCGCAGATCTACGGCGTGCGCAGCCTGCCCGTCACCTGGGACCGAGGGTGACGACTGTGCGGACCATTGAACCTGCCATCTCGATGACGGGACTGCGCAAGTCGTACGGCTCGCACCGCGTACTGGACGGCATCGACCTCACCATCCCGCAGGGCACGATCTTCTCCCTGCTCGGCCCCAACGGCGCGGGCAAGACCACCATGGTGCAGATCCTGTCCACCCTGATCAGGGCCGACGCCGGCGAGATCCGGGTGGCCGGGCACGACCTGGCCCGAGAGCCCGACAAGGTGCGCGCCGCGATCGGCGTCACCGGCCAGTTCTCCGCCGTCGACAGCTTCCTCACCGGCGAGGAGAACCTGCGGCTCATGGCCGACCTGCTCCACCTCGGCCGCTCCAGGGGCCGTGAACGAGCCCGCGAGCTGCTGGAGCGCTTCGACCTCACCGACGCCGCACGCAAGCCGGCGGTCTCGTACTCGGGCGGCATGCGGCGCCGGCTCGACCTCGCCATGACCATGGTCGGCACACCCAGGCTGATCTTCCTCGACGAGCCGACCACCGGCCTGGACCCGCGCAGCCGCCGCACCATGTGGCAGATCGTCAGGGACCTGGTCGGGCAGGACGGCGTGACCGTCTTCCTGACCACGCAGTACCTGGAGGAGGCCGACGAGCTCGCCGACCGCATCGCGCTGCTCAGCCAGGGCGAACTGGTGGCCGAGGGCACCCCGGAGGAGCTCAAGCGGCTGGTCCCCGGCGGCCACATCGTCGTGCGCTTCGCCGACGCCGACGGCTACCGCAGGGCGGCGCCGCACGTCGGCGCCACCTCGCGCAACGACGCGGCGCTCACCGTCCAGATCCCCGACTCCGGTGGTGTCAGGACGCTGAAGAAGCTCCTGGAGTGGCTGGACACCCAGGCCATCGACGTCGCCGAGCTGTCGGTGCACACACCCGACCTGGACGACGTCTTCCTCTCCCTGACCAAGGAGCCCTCCCGATGAGAGCGATCACCGACTCGGCGACGATGCTGCGCCGCCAGGTCACACACATCTGGCGCTACCCCTCGCTGATCTTCACGTTCGCCGCCGTCCCCGTGGTGTTCCTGCTGCTGTTCGTGTACGTCTTGGGCGGCACCATGGGCGCGGGCATCGGCGGAGACCGCGCCGCCTATGTCGGCTACCTCGCCCCCGGCATCATGATCACGACCATCGCCGGTGCCGCGCAGGGAACCGCGATCTCGGTGGCCACCGACATGACCGAGGGCATCATCGCCAGGTTCAAGACCATGGCCATCGCCCGCGTCTCGGTGCTCACCGGGCACGTGCTCGGGGCGCTGGTGCAGACGTTCATCGCGATCGCGGCGGTGACCCTGGTGGCCGTGCTGATCGGCTTCCGCCCGTCGGCCTCCGCGCTGGACTGGCTCGGCGTGGTCGGCGTGCTGGCCATGTTCACCTTCGCCATCACCTGGCTGTCGGTCGCGCTCGCCCTGTTCTCCAAGAGCGTCACCACGGCCAGCAACCTGCCGATGCCGCTGATGCTGCTGCCGTTCCTCGGCAGCGGTTTCGTACCGACCGAGTCGATGCCGAGCGGGTTGCGCTGGTTCGCGGAGCACCAGCCGTTCACACCCGTCATCGAGACGCTGCGCGCGCTGCTGGCCGGTCGCCCGGCCGCCTCCAGCTTCGTGGAGGCAGCCGCCTGGAGCGCGGGCATCGCCCTGGCCGGTTATCTGTGGGCACGCAGGCTATACAACCGATGAGGTCCGCCCACAGGCGTGCACGCCGGCCCCGCCGTCACTCCGGCTGATCGATGGGGACGGCTCCCCAGCTCCAGGTGACGGTCCGCATCTGGGTACGGGTGGTGGTTCACATCTGGGTGCCGGTGGCAGTCCACATCTGGTGCGGGTGGCAGTCCGCATCTGGGCGTGGGTGGCGGTCCGCATCTGGGTGCGCCCGATGCTGCCGCCGACCCGGGTGGCGGGACTTGTCGGCCGTCCACGACGGCCCGCCGACGATCTGGTTGCACGCCGTCGCGGCTGCGGCTGCGACCAGGGTGACCACCGGCGTGGCTCAAGACCACCGCCGGGGCCACCCCAACGCCGCGTCGGCCGTCGCACAGTCCCGCCCCACCCCCCGGGGTGACAAGGACAAGGGTGGCGGCAGGGGACGTCATTTAATCGGTTGCGAGGGCCGTGCGTGGACCGCGATACTCGGGACCGAGTTGATCGCTTGGCAGCGGCTTGACCATGATCGCCGCGCTGTGCCGCGAAGGGAGGGTGAGACCGTGATGACGACTGTTCGCGTGCCGTTTTCCGCGTCCTCAGACCTTCCCACCGCGCACTCGCTGACCTGATCGACGAGCCGGTGGGCCTCACACCAGGAGCAATCCCACCGTGCCCAAGCACTCGCAGCACCGCACCCGTGGCAAGTACGCCCTCGACGCCGACGACCTCGACTGGCTGGAGAACACTCCCGAGACCGACGACGGACCGCCCGAGGGTGACCGCTGGTCCACCTGGGACCAGAGCACTCCCACGGAGAAGGGGCCCAAACCGTACCCCGACTGGCTCGTCACCGAGCTGGCCGCCGTCGACACCGAGCACGGCGTGCTCAAGACCGGCAAGGAAGCCGACGTCCATCTGATCTCGCGGGGGGTGCCCGGGACGGACCGGGTCTGCTTGCTGGCCGCCAAGCGCTACCGCTCCTCCAATCATCGGCTGTTCCACCGCGACTCCGGCTACCTGGAGGGCCGCAGGACCCGCGAGAGCCGCATGAACCGCGCCATGGCCAACCGCACCGCGTTCGGCAAGCAGGTGATCGCCGCCCAGTGGGCGGTCGCCGAGTTCGGGGCATTGTGCCGGTTGTGGGAGCTGGGGGTTCCCGTGCCGTACCCGGTGCAGATCGTGGAGACGGAGATCCTGCAGGAGTTCATCGGGACCCGGGACGGTTACGCGGCGCCGCGGCTGGCGCAGGTGTCCGACGACCTGGACGGGCTGTGGGAGCAGCTCGTGGCGGCCATGGTCACGCTGGCCAGGGAGGGGCTGGCCCACGGGGACCTGTCGCCGTACAACCTGCTGGTCCATGACGGCAGGCTGGTGATCATCGACCTGCCGCAGATCGTGGACGTCATCGCCCACCCGACCGGCCCCTCGTTCCTGGACCGGGACGCCCACAACGTCGCCACCTGGTTCGCCGCCAAGGGCGTCCCGGCCGCCGACCCGGACTCCCTCGCCACGCTCCTCCGCAAAGAGGCCGGCCTGTCCCTGTGATCGCTCCGGCTCTCGTCCCGCCACTCGACCTCCTGCGCCGCGCCACCGCGCGGATACCGACGCAGGACGGCGGATAGCGCCGCAGGGCACCCACACAGCGCCGCTGTCCGACCGGATGGCACCGCAGTCCGACCGGATGGCACCGCAGAGCACCCACACGGGGCCGCAGGACGGCCGCGAGTTGACGCAGGACGGCTGGACGGCGACGCAAGAACTGCAGGATGGCGGCGCGGGGCGGCTGGAGGGTGCCGTGGACGCGGGGTCACGGTCCCTCGAATGCCAGGGCGGAGGTGGCAGCTCCCGGGGGATGGGTTACGGCGCCATACGCGGGGCGGAGTCGTAGCACGGGCCGTGAGTCCGCGCGGTTGAGGGCCCCAGGACGGCAGGCTTCGAAAGGGTCGGAACAGGAGAGCGCGCCGTCACCGGCCGCCGGGGCGCGGGATACCCGCGTGCCCGTTGCCGGGGCACATGGGTTGTGTGTGTTGTCGGTGGCCGGAGCGACCTGCGGGGCGTCGGGGTGCCGATCGTTTACGCAGGTCGTAGGTATATTAGCCCCGATATACGACGAGGAGGGCCGTCATGCATGATGCCGTCGTCCACCCCAGCGGCGCTCGCATCCGCTGGGTAGAGCTGCCGGGTGCGGAGCCGTCTCGTGTCTACGTCCACGGTCTCGGTGCGACCTCGGCCCCCTACTACGCCGAGGTCGCCGCGCACCCCCTCCTGCCGCAGCACCGTTCCCTGCTGATCGACCTGCTCGGGTTCGGGATCAGCGACCGCCCCCGGGACTTCGCCTACACGCTCGAGACCCATGCCGACGCCCTGGCCGAGGCGTTGCGCAAAGCGGGGGTCGCCGGGGCGTCGGTGATCGCCCACAGCATGGGCGGCGCGGTGGCGATCGTTCTCGCCTCTCGTCATCCGGAGCTGATCGCCAATCTGGTGCTCATGGACGCCGACCTCGACCCCAATCCCCCGGCTTCCGTCCGGCCGGGTGGCAGTGGCATCGCGAGCTACACGGAGGAGGCGTTCGTGTCGCACGGGTGGAAGGAGGTGCGCGAGCGCGTGGGGCCGCACTGGTGGTCCGCCATGCGGCTGGCGGACCTGCGCGGGCTCCACCGTACGGCCGTCAGCCTGAGCGCGGGCACCACGCCCACCATGCGCCTGCTCCTGCAGGGCCTCCCGATCCCCCGCGCCTTCCTGCACCCGGAGGGCGAGCCGCCCGAGGACGCCGACAGCCTGCGGGCGAGCGGGGTCCGGGTGGTGGGCATTCCCGAGTCGGGGCGCGGCATCATGCTCGACAACCCCGAGGTCTTCGCCCGCACCCTGGCGGATTTCCTCCCCTAGCCCGACGCCGGACCCCCGGCGGCCCCAGCCCGACGCCCGACGGCCCTAGCCCGGGACCCGGCACCCGGCGGTCAGCCGAAATCATGCGCCTGGCGGGTGCCCGATGTCGCACGTTCGGAAGGCACCGCTTCCTCCGGGCGAAGGGGAAGCGCCTTGCGGGCGTTACTTGATGCCGGCCTCGCGCATGTCGCGGAGCTCGCGCTTGAGCTCCTTGATCTCGTCGCGCAGCCGCGCCGCCACCTCGAACTGCAGGTCGGCCGCCGACTGGTGCATCTGCTCGGTCAGCGACTCGATCAGCGACTCCATCTGCGCCCGCGGCATCTCGCCGGCGATGGCCTTGGCGTGCTGGCCGGCCTGCCGCGCGCCGAAGCCGGGCACCGGGGCCTTGCCGCGCGACTGCTGGCGGCCGCCGCCCAGGAGCCGGTCGGTGTCGGCGTCCTCGCGCTGCAGGGAGTCGAGGATGTCGGCGATCTTCTTGCGCAGCGGCTGCGGGTCGATGCCGTTGGCCTCGTTGTAGGCCATCTGCTTGGCCCGCCGCCGGTTCGTCTCGTCGATCGCCCGCTCCATGGACGGCGTGATCTTGTCGGCGTACATGTGGACCTGGCCGGACACGTTACGGGCGGCGCGGCCGATGGTCTGGATCAGCGACGTCTCCGAGCGCAGGAAGCCCTCCTTGTCGGCGTCGAGGATGGCCACCAGCGACACCTCGGGCAGGTCGAGGCCCTCGCGCAGCAGGTTGATGCCGACGAGCACGTCGAACTCGCCCGTGCGCAGCTCCCGCAGCAGCTCGATGCGGCGCAGCGTGTCGACCTCGCTGTGCAGGTAGCGCACCCGGATGCCGAGCTCCAGGAGGTAGTCGGTGAGGTCTTCGGACATCTTCTTCGTCAGCGTGGTGACCAGCACGCGCTCGTCGCGCTCGGCCCGCTGGCGGATCTCGTGGACCAGGTCGTCGATCTGGCCCTTGGTCGGCTTGACCACGATCTCGGGGTCGACCAGGCCGGTCGGGCGGATGACCTGCTCGACGACCTCGCCCTTGGCCCGCCCCAGCTCGTAAGGCCCCGGAGTGGCCGACAGGTAGACGGTCTGGCCGATGCGCTCCAGGAACTCCTCCCACTTCAGCGGCCGGTTGTCGAGCGCCGACGGCAGCCGGAACCCGTGCTCGACCAGCGTGCGCTTGCGGGAGGCGTCGCCTTCGTACATGGCGCCGATCTGCGGCACGGTCTGGTGGGACTCGTCGAGGACCAGCAGGAAGTCCTCGGGGAAGTAGTCGAGCAGCGTGTTGGGAGCGCTGCCGGCCTCGCGCCCGTCCATGTGGCGCGAGTAGTTTTCGATGCCGGAGCAGGTGCCGATCTGCCGCATCATCTCGATGTCGTACGTCGTGCGCATCCGCAGCCGCTGTGCCTCCAGCAGCTTGCCCTGGCGCTCCAGCTCCTCCAGCCGCGCGGCCAGCTCCGCCTCGATGCCCCCCACGGCGGCGGCCATGCGCTGCTCGCCCGCGACGTAGTGGGAGGCGGGGAAGATGTAGAGCTCCTCGTCCTCCGTGATGACCTCGCCGGTCAGCGGGTGCATGGTCGAGAGCTTCTCGATCTCGTCGCCGAACATCTCGATGCGCACGGCCAGCTCTTCGTACTTCGGGATGATCTCGATCGTGTCACCCCGGACCCGGAACGTGCCCCGGGTGAAGGCCAGGTCGTTGCGCGTGTACTGCATGTCGACCAGGCGGCGCAGGAGCTGGTCGCGGTCGACGTCCATGCCGACGCGCAGCCTGGCCATGCGGTCGACGTATTCCTGCGGCGTGCCCAGGCCGTAGATGCACGACACGGAGGCGACCACGATGGTGTCGCGGCGGGTGAGCAGCGAGTTGGTCGCCGAGTGGCGCAGTCGCTCGACCTCGTCGTTGATCGAGGAGTCCTTCTCGATGTACGTGTCGCTCTGCGGGACGTACGCCTCAGGCTGGTAATAATCGTAATAAGAAACGAAATATTCGACCGCGTTGTTGGGCAGCATCTCCCGCAGCTCGTTGGCGAACTGCGCGGCGAGGGTCTTGTTGGGCTGCATGACCAGCGCGGGCCGCTGCAGCCGCTCGATCAGCCAGGCGATGGTGGCGGTCTTGCCGGTGCCGGTGGCACCCAGCAGCACGTTGTCCTTCTCTCCGGCCTTGACGCGGCGCTCCAGCTCGGCGATGGCCGTGGGCTGATCGCCGGAGGGAGTCATCTCGGTGACGACCTCGAAAGGCGCCACCTTCCGCTGCAAATCTGTGACCGGTCGCATGTTGCCACTGTAGGCGTCCCGACCGACAGAAACGGTCACACCCCCTCCGGCCGCCGCCGGGGTCCCCACACCCCCGGCGGCGTACCCGCTCGAACCCAGGGCCCGCTCGAACCGAGGGCCCGCTCGAACCCAGGGCCCGCTCGAACCCAGGGCCCGATCAGAACCAGCCGCGGTGGCGGGCCATCTGCTCCAGACCGCGCTGCAGCGCCCCGTCCGCCGAGTGCGGCGGGTCGTCGTAGCGCACGGTGAAGCGGTTGTACGCGTCGTGGCTGGAGGTCAGGAAGCCGCCCCGCTTGTCGGCCTCCAGGATGACGTCCATCTGCCGCGCCCCGGCGATGAACGTCAGTTCGAGCTCGTTGAAGTGGCGCCGCCACTGCCCGCCCGCGTAGTACTCGATCTCCTGGAAGAACGGCATCGTCGAGCCGTACAGCGTGCCGCGCTCCAGGTCGGCCTTCTTGAACTGGAAGCCCAGCCGGTCGAGCGCGGCGATGACGTGGTCCTGCGCGGGCAGCGGGCTCACGTACAGCGGGTCGAGGTCGCCCTTGTCGAGCGCGCCCGCCAGCGCCAGCTCCGTCTGGACGCCCAGCTTCATGCCGTGCAGCGGATGCCCGGCGATGGCGCTGATCGGCGTCTCCCAGGGGACCTGGATCTCGAAGGGCTGCTGGTGCTGCGCGCCCGCGGCGAGCTGGAACGTCCCGGCGACCTGCTGGCGCAGGAAGCTGTAGGTCGTCTTGTACTCGTTGTCGCCCGACTCGACCTCGACCACCGCGGTCAGGTCGATGTGGATGCCCTCGACCTTGTAGTCGGAGTTGCCGCCACGGAAGTGGACGACGCCGCGCAGGATCTCGCCGGGACGCACGCCCGTGTTGGTCAACACCGTGTCTACTTCGACGCCCGCACCGAACGCGGCCATCAATTTGCGGAACACCATGGGGTTCTCCTAAGCGGAAGGTGTCTGGCCGTTCACTTGACCCGTGCCCGAGATGCGGGGGAGCAGCTGGGCAAGGAGGAGGGTGGAGAGCGCGGAGTCCGACTGGCCCTGCTGGGTGCGTACGACCAGCGGCTGGGGGGCGTTCTCCGCGAGTTTGGCGCCCACGTCGAGGCGCCTGCGGGCCAGCTCGTACTGCAGCACGGCCCGGTTGTCCCGGTACGAATCGGCCAGCCGGCGCAACGCCTTGGCCTCGTTCTCGGCGGCGGTCAGCTCGGCCCGGCCGCGCGCCTCGATCTCCCATGTCACGCGCTGCGCCTCGGTCTCCTGCTCCTCCAGCATGCGCGCCACGTCCTTGCGCGCCGTGTTGTGGGCGGCCTTGACCTCGACGACGCGGGCGTCACGGGTCTTCTTGGAGCGCTCGATCTCCATCAGCAGGGTGTCGATGCGGCGCTTGCGGGTCAGCTCCCACTCGCGCTCGTAGGCCGAGAGCTCCTTGGCCACCTTCTCGCGGGTGGCCAGGTGCTGCTGGTACTGGTCGGGCAGCTGCACGTCGGGGATGTTGGCGCCCGTGATGCGCACGCCGTACCGGCCGAGCTGGCGGGTGAGCGCGTCCTGCATGTCGCCGACGTCGGAGCCGCGCAGGTCGTACGCGCGCTCGGTGTTGACGCGGCGGCTGCGCTGCCTGATCGCGTCCTGCACCGCGCTGGAGAGCACGAGGTCGAAGTTGCCCGCGCCGATCGTGCGGACGAACGCGACGGGGTCCACGATGCGGAACTTGAGGAAGAACTCGATCGACTTCAGCGGCACGTTCTCGGCCGTGGGGCAGGCCACGATCGGCGCCGAGTACGGGATCTCCGTGGAGGTGTCGACGACCGCGTCCACCCGGTCCCACGGCAGCCACAGGTAGTGGCGGCCCGGCGGGAGGGTGCCGGTGATGGCGCCCCAGCGGCTGCGTACGCCGGTGGTGCCCTCCTCGATCTCGATGATCGCCTTGCGCCACATCGTGACCATGGCCACGACCAGGAAGAACAGCGCCAGCAGCGCGGCGATCAGGGTGAGGTCGGTCAGGACCGCCATCCCGGCGAAGTACAGCCCCAGGAACACCAGCGCCATCCAGGCGAAGCCGCGCCGGTCCTTGGGGATCACGACGGGGACGAGCTGGCCCTGCTCGCCGCCCCGCAGGAGCTGGCGGATGTCGCCCCAGGAGGCCAGCGACTCCTTGATCTTCGAGAATTCGCGGCTCATGTCAGATCTCCCCCTTCCCGGGCAGCAGGCGTTCGACGGTGCGCTCCAGCTCCGCGTCGGGCTCCGGCGCCGCCTGGGGCTCGGTCACGTCGGCGGTGGCCTTCTTGAGCAGGGCGGCGATCTCGGCCTCGCGGCTCTGCACGCGGGCACCGATCTCGTCGAGCCTGGACCGGATGGCCGCCATGTCCTCGGCCGAGAACAGCGCCGCGTCCTTGCCGCCCACCAGCTGCTGGGCCAGGGCCAGGAAGTCGATGTCGGTCTGCTCGCCCACCTGCACGACCTGCGGCAGCCTGGTGGCGACGGACTCCAGCTTGTTCAGCAGGTCCTGCTGGAAGCGGTAGTCGAGGATCTCGGGCGCCTCCGCGGCCGACAGCGCCCTGATGTCCAGCGCCTGCGCCTCCAGGAGCGCGGCGTTGGCGTTGGCCGTGGACTCGGCCTCGACCAGGCGCTGCCTGGCCTGTGCGGTGGCCTGGTGGCTGGCGCGTTCGAGGGCGGTGTCCATGCGGGCCTGGTAGCCGGCGATCTCCGCCTGGATGGCGCTCAGCGTCTCCTGCAGCCCGGCCAGCTCCTTGACGAGGTCGCCCTCGTTCTGCTCCTTGCGCAGCTGCAGCTCGTACTCGTAGGTGTAGGCCTCCTTGGCGACCCGGACCATCTCGGGGGCGGCCAGGTCCATCCGGTATTCCTGGCTGGACGGCTCGGCGTGCGTGATGTTCACGTCGGTGAGCCGTACGGCGGGCAGGAACTGCTGGTTGAGGCTCTCCAGCATGCCCAGCGTGCTCTCACCCACCAGGTCGTAGATCTCCTCGGCCCGCTGGGCGTAGATGAGGGAGCGGGTGACCTCGCTGATGGCGTTCTGGAGCTTGGACTGGAAACCGCTGACCGAGCCGAGCACGAAGATGAACTCCGCCGGGTTCTCGATCCTGAACTGCAGGAACAGGTCCACGCTGGCCTTGACGCCCTGCTGCGTCGGCGCCTCGCTGATCGGCGCGTTGAACGGGTACTCGCGGGTGGTGTTGACGATGTAGCTGACCCGCTTCCACGGGTTGAACAGCGTCACCCGGCCCGGGTCCGCGATGTGCACCAGCTTGCCGAACTGGGTGATCAGGGCCTTGCAGCCCTCGGGCACCATCACCACGCTGCGCCGCCACCACAGGAACGCGGCCGCCAGGACCAGCACCACCCAGTAGTGCGGGCCGAAGAACAGGTCCGTGTTCGGGATGACGTTGCCGAGCGCGCCGATCAGGCCGAGCACCACCAGGATGCCCAGTGGCACGATCACCTTCGCGGTGCTCCCCTTGGGGATCACCACCGGGGAGATGACGTGCATGCCGTTCTCGGTGAAGCTGCGGTTGACGATCTCGCCGGCCTCGTTCAGCGAGGCCGACCTGGCCTCGATGGCCGTGCCGACCGACGCGCCGCCGTCGCGGGCCGCGGCGAAGTCGTGGGGGTTCAGCGCGAAACCCCGGGCCTGGCCCGCGAACTGCCCCGCCTGGTCGACGACCTGGCCCATGGCCTGCCCCATCGCCTGCCGCATGTCACCCCCTTGGGCAACTGCTTGGGCTATGCCCTGACCTGCCTGGATCAGTGCCTCTCTGGGTCGTGACATCGAACCTTCCTTTTCCGCTACAGGCGAATCCGACCGTATCGGGTGCGACTTACTGTTCGCTTGCAATGGATGTCATATGTCTATTGCGTCCCGTAGTAGCTGTGCTATCTATGTAGTAGACCTACTATCTGGAGAATTGATGGATGCGGGAAGAGAGCTCGCAGGCGGTCTCGACCTGGGCCAGACCGCCGCCGCCATCGAGGTCGACGGCCTGCACATGGCGTACGGCCACAAGGAGGTCCTCCGGGGCGTCGGCTTCACCGTCGCCCCCGGCGAGGTGATCGCCCTGCTCGGGCCGAACGGCGCGGGCAAGACGACGACGATCGAGATCCTGGAGGGCTTCCGGGTGCCCTCCTCCGGCTCCGTCCGCGTGCTCGGCACCGTGCCGGCCCGCGGCGACGAGCGCTGGCGGGCCAGGCTGGGCGTGGTGCTGCAGTCCTGGCGCGACCACGGCCGCTGGCGGGTGCGCCAGCTCCTCCACCACCTGAGCCGCTACTACGAGCCGTACGCGGTCCCGGGCCGGCGGCCGTTCGACATCGGCGAGCTGATCGAGGCCGTCGGGCTCGGCGAGCACGCCGACCACCGGATCAACCGGCTCTCCGGCGGCCAGCGCCGCCGCCTCGACGTCGCCATCGGCATCGTCGGGCGGCCCGAGGTGCTCTTCCTCGACGAGCCGACCGCCGGGTTCGACCCGCAGGCCCGGCGCGACTTCCATGACCTCGTGCACCGCCTGTCGGATCTCGACGAGACCACCATCCTGCTCACCACGCACGACCTCGACGAGGCGGAGAAGCTCGCTGACCGGATCCTCATCCTGGCCGGCGGCAGGATCGTGGCCGACGGCAGCGCCGACCGCCTGTCGCGCGAGGTCTCGCGCGACGCGCAGGTGCGCTGGAGCCGCGGCGGCGAGCAGTTCGTGCACGCCACGCAGGACGCCACCGGGTTCGTGCGCGGGCTGTTCGCGCAGCACGGTACGGAGATCGCCGACCTGGAGGTGCGGCGGGCCACGCTGGAGGACACCTACATGGCGATCGTGCGTCAGGAGGAAGCATGACCCCCACGCTGCACGCCGCCCGGCTGGGCCTGTCCCGGGGCTGGATAGAGTTCAAGCACTCGCTCACCAACCCGCCGAACCTCGGGGGCATCCTGGTGGGCACCGCGGTCCTCGTCGTCGTGCTCTACTTCCAGCGCGACGCGAAGTTGCCCGGCACCGGCCTGTCGCTGGCGTCGGCCTCCCTGCCGGGCATGCTGGCCTTGATGGTCCCGCTCAACGGGCTCCTGGGCATGGTGGGCTCGCTGGCCCTCGAGCGCGAGGACGGCACCCTGCTCAGAGCCAAGGCCCTGCCCCAAGGCATGGTGGGCTACCTCGTGGGCCGGGTGACGATGCACTCCGTGTCCACCCTTTCCGCTCTGGTGGTGATGCTCGTCGCCGGGCTGTTCTTCGTGCCCGGCCTGCTCGGGATCGGGCCGGGCAAATGGCTCGCGCTGGCCTGGTTCGCACTGCTGGGGCTGCTGTCCGCGCTCCCGCTCGGTGTGATCATCGGTTCCCTGGTCGGCAGCCCGCAGGGCGCGGGGGCGCTGTCCATGCTCGCCATCGGCGGTCTCACCGCCATTTCGGGGATCTTCTACCCGATCACGGCGCTCGCCGGGTGGCTGCAGGGCCTCGCCCACGTCTTCCCGCTCTACTGGCTCGGCCTGGGCATGCGCTCGGCGCTGCTGCCCGACTCGGCCGCCGCCGCGGAGATCGGCAGCTCGTGGCGGCCGGTGGAGACCACGCTCGTGCTGCTCGCCTGGGCCGTGGCAGGGCTGGTGCCGGCTCCCCCGATCCTGCGCCGGGTGGCCAGGCGCGAGTCGGGCTCGCTGATGGAGGCCCGCCGTCACCAGGCGATGCAGCGGCTGACCTGAGAAGATACGCCGTGATGAGCGAGACCGTCTACAACCGCATCGCGCTGCTGCGCGCAGAGCGGAACGTGACCCGCAGGCAGCTGGCCGACGCCCTGGGGGTCCACTACCAGACCGTCGGCTACCTGGAACGGGGCGAATACAGCCCGAGCCTCTTCCTGGCGCTGCGGATCGCCGAATACTTCGAGGTGCCGGTGGAGGTGGTCTTCTCGACCAGCCCGTTCCCCCGGATCGGGGAGCGGACCGCCTGACCTCGGCCGGGGCGCGCGGTCAGGCGGTCGCCACGGCCAGGAGGTGACCGCTGACCCCCAGGAGCGACGGCTCCGACTCCAGCCGGCGGGCGGCGTCGAGCAGCAGCTCGCGCCGCTCGTCGTCGTCCAGCCAGTCGTCCACGTCGCCGTACAGCCAGAAGGCGCCCTCCAGGCCGTAGCGGTCGGGCCGCGGCAGCCCGGCGTCGGCGAACTCGTCCAGGATCTCCTCGAGATCGTGGAGGTAACCGCGGAACCCGCCCGGCCTGGGCGAGATCATCACCCCCGTCTCCAGGCCCCGGTAGTCGGCCGTCCGGTACTCCTCGTCCACGAAGCCGCCGCGGTATATGCCGTCGTGCACGCTCGCGTACCGGCTGATGAAGGCCGCCACGACCGGCCCGCCCGGGCGCACCGCGCGCTTGGCCTCGGCCAGAGCGCGAAGGCGGTCGGCCCGTTCGGGCAGGTGGTAGAGCGGGCCGAGCAGCAGCGCCGCGTCGGCCCGGCCGGAGGGGACGGGCAGGTCGCGGGCGTCGCCCAGGCGGGCGCTCACCCCGGGCAGCGCGGACGCCTCCCGTACGTGCAGCGGCACCGGGTCGATCAGCTCGACCTCGTACCCGTCGGCGGCCAGCCACTCGGCGTGCGCGCCGGTGCCCCCGCCCACGTCGAGCACCCGCGCGG
>NZ_JBSFTC010000156.1:0-25364 GCF_053590415.1 Nonomuraea sp. NPDC003201 | reverse complement strand
CGCCCTCCGAGGAGGGCGGGCGCTCAACGTATGCGAACCGGTGTGCAGGTCGCCTCTCGGCGAAAGGCACAACGCGGCTCCAGCCGAACGGTATTCCGCGAAGGCAATAGGTGAGGCCCGGGGACACTGGACACACCGGCCACGATCTATGTAACCACACCCACCCCCCGAACATTCCCACCCCGACACGAATTTCCGGCCACCAGGAGATGGCCGCCCCTCCCTCCCCCTCCGAGGGTCCCCAGCCGAAGCACGGCGGGTAGCTACGAGCGGGCCGGGGCCGTGACGGCGGTGTCGCGCATGGCGAGGAGGGCCGCGAACGCCAGCACCCCCGCCACCCCACCGATCCACGCCACCGTCGCCCCCACCCCACCGGCCGTGACCCTGGGCCCGGCGAGCAGGGATTGCGTGCAGGCCAGGCTCAAGGTGCCACCGAGCTGCTTGGTGAGCGCCGATCCGGCCGTGGCGGTGCCCATGTCCGCGTGCGGGACGCTGCTCTGCGTGGCGATCGTGATCCCGCCCATGGCGGGACCCGTGCCGAGGCCGGCGAGCAGCAGCCACGCCCCGGTCAGGATCGGCGGGGTGTCCGGCCCGAGGGCGAAGAACGCGCCCGTGCCGATCATGACCAGCGCCGCGCCCGTCAGCAGCGCGGGTTTCGGATGCCCGGAACGCAGGATCAGGACCGCCGTCATCCGGTTGCCCACGGTCATCCCGATCAGGAGCGGGAGCAGGACCAGCCCGGAGGCGGTGGCCGAGTAGCCGCGTACGTGCTGGAGGTAGAGCGGCAGGAGCACGCCGACGGGCAGGACCGCGAACTGCATGAAGAACCCGCCGGCGAGCAGGGCCGCGTACGTGCGGCGGCGCAGCAGGCGGAGCGGGAGCACCGGGGTGGCGGCCCGGCGTTCGACGCGCACGAGGGCGGTCAGCAGGGCCAGACCGGCCAGCAGGGTGCCGAGCACGGCGGGGTCGGCCCACCCCAGGGCGGTGTTGCCCTTGAGGCTGAGACCCACCAGGACCAGCGACAGGCCGGTGGTGAGCAGGACGATCCCGGCCACGTCGAGCCTGCCCGGCGCGGCGCCGGGGAGCCGGCGCTCGGGCAGCAGCACGGCGATCGCGGCGGCTCCGGCCACGCCGAGCGGCAGGTTGATCAGGAACGCCCAGCGCCAGCTCGCGTGGTCGGCCAGCAGGCCGCCGAGCAGCGGGCCGCCCACCATGCCGACGATCATCATGGCGGCCAGCAGGGTCTGCATGCGGATCATGCCCTCCGCGCGGGAGGGCGGGTGCAGGTCGCGGATCATGGCCATGCCCAGGGTGAGCAGCGCGCCCGCGCCCAGGCCCTGGAACGCCCGGCTGGCGATCAGGAACGGCATCGAGCCCGCCACGCCGCAGGCCAGGGATCCCGCCAGGAAGACGGCCAGGCCGGCGAGCAGGAGCCGGCGGCGGCCGTACAGGTCGGACAGGCGGCCGTAGACGGGCACGGTCACCGAGGAGGTGAGCAGGTACGCGGTGACCAGCCACACGTACCACGAGCCCGACCCGCCTAATTGCTCGACGATGCGCGGCAGGGCGGTGCCGACCACGGTGCCGTCCAGCATGCTCAGGAAGGCGCAGCCGAGCAGGGCGTACGTCACCGCCGTGCGGCTGCGGGCCGGGAGGTCCTCGTAGAGGTCCGTCACCCGGCCTCGCCGCCTTTCAGCGCGCCGTGCAGGAACAGGTCGACCAGCTCCTCGGAGGTGAGCGGGGACGACCCGCCCCGCCCGGACGCCAGGATCAGAAATTGGAACGCCTCGGCCAGCCGCTCCGGGGGCAGCCTGAGGCCGTCGCGCTCGGGCTCGAACAGCCCGGACAGCACGTCGCGGGTGGCCGCCATCGACGCCTCCCGTCCCGAGAGGGCCCGCCCTGAGCCCTCCTGCGGCCTTTCAGAGGCGCCGGAGGGTTCGGAGGGTGCGCCCAGGAGGCGGGGGTCGCGGCGGAGGCCGCCCGAAGCGGCCAGGGCACCGGCCACGGCACCCATCCGGGCCAGGTAGCCGCGCAGCGTCTCCGCGGCCTCGATCAGCCGCTCCTCCAGCGGCACGTCCAGCGCGATCGCCGCCACGTGCGCGAGCGTGTCGTCGGGCCGCGCCGCCTCCGCCATGCAGGCGGCGAGCAGGGTCTCCTTGTCGCCGAAGGCCCGGAAGATCGTGCCTTCGCCGATGCCCGCGGCGCGGGCGACCTGGGCGGTGGTCACGGAGGTGCCGTACTCCACCACCAGGGGAAGCGCCGCCCGGACGATCATCTCGCGGCGCTGTTCCGGGCTCATCGCCGGCGCGCGTCGCCGGCCTGTCGGGTTCGTCATGGCTTTCACGTTACGGAGTGAGTACTCACTCCGTCAACGGAATATAGGGTGTCCGGCTATGGCGACACTCCTGGCCTTTCACGCGCATCCGGACGACGAGGTGCTCCTGACCGGCGGCACGCTCGCCCGCGCCGCCGCCGAGGGCCACCGCGTGATCGTCGTGGTCGCGACCGACGGCGTCATGAAGTCCGTCGCGGAGGGCGGCACGACCAGGATGAACGAGCTGCGAGCCGCCACCGCCGAGCTGGGCGTGGCGCGCGTCGAGCACCTGGGCTACGCCGACAGCGGGCACGGCAAGGACCTGTATCCCGACCCGCCGGACCGGATGCGGTTCGTACGCGCGAGCACGGAGGAGGCCGCTGCCAGGCTCGCCGCGATCCTACGCGAGGAGCAGGTGGACCTCCTGCTCAGCTACGACCCCAACGGCGGGTACGGCCACCGCGACCACGTCAAGGTGCACGAGGTCGGCAAGCGGGCCGCCGAGCTGGCCGGGGTGCCCCGCGTGCTGCAGGCCACGGTCCCGCGCGACGCCGCCGTCCGGCTGGTACGCCTGATCCACCTGCTCCGGATCCCGCTCCGCTACGACGAACGCGAGCTGGCGAAGGCGTACAGCCCCGGCAGGGCCATCACCCACAGGATCGACGTGCGCCGCTACGCCGGGCAGAAGCAGCGGGCGCTGGCCGCCCACCACTCCCAGATCAGCGGTGGCGGCCGGTTGTCCGCCGTCGCGAGAGTGCTCGTACGGCTCCCGGCTCCCGTCTTCGGCCTGCTGCTCGGCCGCGAATGGTACGTCGAGGCGAAAACCGGCTAGACCCGCACCCGCTCACCGGGCACGCCTACGATGCCAGACATGCCATTTGCGACAGCCGTGGACGGCGTCAAGCTGTCCTACCAGGTCCGCGGCGGCGGGCAACCCCTCGTCCTCCTCCAGGGGCAGGCCAACGAGCACCGCTGGTGGGATCCCGTGCGCCCGGACTTCGAGCGGGAGTTCCGCACCGTCACCTTCGACTACCGCGGCACGGGCGGCAGCGACAAACCCGACGAGCCGTACACCACCCGCGGGTTCGCCGCCGACGTGCTGGCCGTGCTCGACGAGCTGGGCGTGGACAAGGCGCACGTCTACGGGACGTCGATGGGCGGGCGGGTGGCCCAGTGGCTGGCGGCCGACCATCCCGAGCGGGTCGGGTCGCTGGTGCTCGGCTGCAGCTCGCCGGGCGGCGTCCACGGGCTCGAACGGGACAACGACGTGCGCAGGTCGCTGGCCCAGCCGGACCGGGCGGCCGCCGAGCGGGCGCTGCTGGAGCTCATGTACACGCCCGCCTGGCTGTCCACGCACCCGGGCCCCCACCACACGGTCGGCGACCCGGCCATGCCCGCGTACGCGCGCCGCCGCCACCTGGCCGCCAGCGCCGGGCACGACAGCTGGGCCGCGCTGCCCTCCATCGCCGCGCCCACGCTGGTGGTGCACGGCACCGACGACGTGTTCAACCCGGCGGCCAACGCCCCGCTGCTGGCCGGCCGCATCCCCGGGGCGGAGCTGCGGATGATCGAGGGGGCGCGGCACGCGTACTTCGAGGAGTTCAGGGAGGTCGCGAGCCCTCTGGTGCTGGATTTCCTGCTCGCAACCTCTAAGTAGGACATTATCTGGCCTACTTCCCGAATAGCCTGCGGGCATGAACATTCCTGAGGGATACACCACCGTCACGCCGTGGATCATCGGGTCCGACACCGCGGGCCTCATCGACTACCTCACGGCCGCGTTCGACGCCGTCGAGCTGTCCCGGGTGACCGACGACGAGGGGCGCATCGGGCACGCGGAGGTGCGGATCGGGGACGCCGTGGTGATGATGTTCGACTCGGCTCCCGGCTGGCCGCCCACGCCTGCCTTCCTGCGCCTGTACGTCCCCGACGCCGACGCCGACGCCATCTACCGCCGGGCCATCGAGGCGGGCGGGACGTCGGTGACGGAGATCACCCCCCTGTTCTGGGGCGACCGGGTCGGGCGGGTGCGCGACCCGTTCGGCAACCTGTGGTGGATCCAGGCGCGCGTCGAGGAGGTCTCGCCCGAGGAGATGGAGCGCCGCATGACCGACCCCGTCTTCACGAAGGCGATGGAGTACGTCCAGGGCGCGGACTTCTTTCCTAAGCAGTGACAAGCCTCGCCAGCGAGACCAGGTCGGGGGCCGACAGGCGCGGGGCGCTCATCACGCTCGGGTACGGCGTGCCGCGCCGCTCCAGCCAGGCCCCTGACAGCCCGGCCCGCTGGGCCCCGTCGATGTCCCACGGGTGCACCGCGACCAGGACCGCCTGGTCGGGCCGCACCCCGGCCTGGCCGGCCGCGTACTCGTAGGCCGCGCGGGCGGGCTTCCACGCGCGGGGGCCGCTCACGTCCAGCGTGGCCTCCACCAGGTCCGACAGCCCTTCGCGGCGCAGGATCCCCGCGGTCATGGACGCCGCCCCGTTCGTCATGGTGAACAGGCGGATGCCGCCCTCGCGCAGCAGCCGCATGCCCTCGGGGACGTCGGGATACACCCGCAGCTCGGCGAACCCCCTCAGCACGTGGCGCACCGCCTCGTCCCCGGCCCCCATCTCCCTGAGCACGTCGTCGGCGATCTGGCCGAACTCGGCGAAACCGCCTGCGGCCGTGAGCGCGAACCCGTCGCGCAGCACGCTCGCGAACCATGTCCCCATCTGCTCGCCGGACAGCCCCACCTCCTCGAACCTGCCCCGCATCGGCTCCATGTCGGTCAGCGTCTCGTTCACGTCGAAGATCACTACCTGCGGTTTCATGACCGGTCCCTTCTGAGAGAGTCGAGTGCGGCGGACGTGCCCATGCGCAGGGCTGCCGGGTCCGCGCCGGCGCGCGAGCGGAGGTTGACCCCGTAGGCCAGCAGGGTCAGGGACTCCGCGGTCGCGTCGAGGCCGAGGCCGTCGGCGAGCTGCCCCTGGGCGTCGGCCGCCTCCAGGGCCGCGCGCATCGTCGTGCGGAGCCGGTCGTGGTGCTGGTCCAGCACCTGGCGCACGGCCGGGTCCGCGCCTTCGGCGTTGGCGTTGGTCGCCATGCAGCCCCAGCGCGCGTGCTCGCCCGCGCACCTGATCCGGATCAGGCGGTCGAAGAACGCCTCCACGGCGGGCAGGCCGCGCCCGTCGTCGGCCAGGGTCTGGAACATCGGCTGCGAGCGTTCCTCGACGTAGCGGCGCAGCGCCCGCACGTACAGGTCCTGCTTGCCGCCGTAGGTCGCGTACAGGCTGGAGCGGCTGAGGCCGGTCGCCGCGACCACCTCCGCGATGCCCGTGGTGGCGGCGCCGCGCTGCCAGAACAGGCGCTCCACCTGCTCCAGCACCGCGTCAGGATCGAAATGCTTCACGTCCGGCATCGGCACCTCCGCGGTCTATCTTGGAACGACTGGTCCAAGATAGCAAATCATTTGCGCAGTTCTCCGGGGGCTTGCTACGTTCGCCCTCATGTCCAGCCCCGAGGCGTCAAGACGCTAGCCACCGGTCATCCGGTGGCTGTCTCGCGCTGACGCCGGGCTCTCCGCGAGCCGTGCGGTTCTTCGTGATGCGGCCGATTCTCCAGCGGGGCAGGACCTTCCTCCGGCCTGCCCGCTTCCTTGTCGATCCTCGATACGGTCGCGGAGTTCTCTCATGCCTTTCGCTGTCTACCTGCTCGGACTGGCGGTTTTCGCCCAAGGGACGTCCGAGTTCATGCTGTCCGGGCTCATCCCGGGCATCGCGCGGGACCTGCGGGTGTCCGTCCCCGCCGCGGGGCTGCTCACCTCGGCCTTCGCCGTCGGGATGGTGGTGGGGGCGCCGCTCATGGCGGTGCTCAGCCTGCGCTGGTCCCGGCGGTTCGCGCTGCTGGCCTTCCTGGTCACGTTCCTGGTCGCGCACGTGGTCGGTGCGCTCACCACCAGCTACGGCGTGCTGCTCGGCACGCGGGTGATCGCGGCGCTGGCCAACGCCGGGTTCCTGGCGGTGGCCATGGCGACCGCCGTCGCGCTCGCGCCTCCCGACGCCAAGGGGCGCGCCACCTCCGTGCTCCTCGGCGGCGTCACGATCGCCTGCGTCGCGGGCGTGCCGGGCGGCGCGCTGCTGGGCGAGGTGTGGGGGTGGCGCTCGGCGTTCTGGGCGGTGGCCGTCGCGCTGGTCCCGGCCATCGTCGCGGTGCTCAGGTCCGTGCCGTCCGGCGCCCCCGGCCCGGCCGGTCCGCGGGTCCGCGGGGAGCTGCGGGCGCTGCGACGGCCGCGGCTGCTGGTCTTCCTCGTGCTGGGCGGTCTGGTGAACGGCGGCACCTTCTGCACGTTCACCTACCTCGCGCCCCTGCTCACCGGGGACACCGGGATCGGGTCCTCCTGGATGCCCCTGATGCTGGCCCTGTTCGGGCTGGGCTCGTTCGCCGGGGTGACCGTCAGCGGGCGGGTGGCCGACCGGCGGCCGATCCGCCTCCTGGTGATCTGCGGGCCGGCGCTGGCCGCCGGGTGGGCCCTCTTCGCGCTGACGGCCGGCGCGCCGGTGCCCGCGGTCGTGCTGGTCTTCGTCCAGGGGACGCTCTCGTTCGCCGTGGGCTCCACGCTGATCTCGCAGGTCCTGTACGCGGCCACCGGCGCGCCCACCCTGGCCGGCGGGTTCGCCACGGCGGCGCTCAACGTGGGCGCGACGCTCGGCCCGTGGCTGGGCGGCCTGACCATCGGGGCCGGGCTCGGGCTGCGCTCGCCGCTGTGGGTGAGCGCCCTGCTGGTGGCCGCCGCCCTGGTCACCGCCGCCGTCGCCCACGCCGCCGGGCGGCCGTCATCGGCGAAGTCGCTGGAGCGGGACCAGCCGGCTGAGGCACAGTGAGGGGAATGGAACCCGCTTCGCGCTTTCACCGAGAGGTCCGAGCATTCCAGGACGCCGCCCGGCAGGCGGCGGAGACCGGCGCCGCGCCGCCGGTGCCGTCCTGCCCCGGCTGGTCGGTCGCCGATCTGCTGATCCACCTGGGCTTCGTGCACCGGGGCGTGTTCAGCATCATCGACGACCGGCGCGACGGGCCGCCGGACGGCTCCGACCTGTCCTTCGCCGGGCTGCCGCCGGACCTCACGGGGTGGCCCGATCCGCAGCACGCGCCCAACCTCGGGCCGATCCCGGACGGGGTGCTCGACTGGTTCGAGGAAGGGGCGGCCCGGCTGGCTGCGCTGTTCGACGAGCGCGACGCCGGCGATCCGGCGTGGACGTGGTCGAAGGAGCAGACCGTCGGGTTCTGGGTGCGGATGCAGACCATCGAGGCCGCCGTGCACCGCTGGGACGCCGAGAACACCCTTGGCGTCCCGCGCCCGATCCACGAGGACGTGGCGGCCGACGCGGTCACGCAGACGTTCGAGGTCATGGCGCCCGCACGGCGGGAGTGGACGCAGGCGCCCGCCGGAGCGGGCGAGCGCTTCCGCTTCCGTCGCACGGACGGCGAGGGCGACTGGGCGGTCCACTTCGACGGCCCGGACGTACGGCTGTCCTCCGGGGCGGACGGCGGCGATTTCGACGTCGAGCTGGCCGGGAGCGCGTCGGACCTCATGCTGTTCCTCTGGAACCGCATCCCGGCCGACGGTCTCGACGTGCGCGGCGACAGGAGCAGGCTCGACCGCTACTTCGTCCTGGTGCCTCCCGTATGACCCCTCCTACGAGCTCCGGGCGGCGAGGCCCATCCCCAGGGCCAGCCCGTTGCGCGCCCACATGCCCAGGTGGGTCTTCGGCACCATCATGCGGACGTTCGGCCCGATCTGCTGCTTGCGCTTGACCAGCTCGCGGTGCCCCTCCTCGTACCGCCGGAAGGCGGCCCGGTGGTCCGAGGTGCCCGCGAGCTCCTCGGCCAGCCGGTACGCCCCCACGACGGCCAGCTCCGCCCCGGCCCCCGACGCCGGGGAGGCGCAGTAGGCGGCGTCCCCCACGAGCGCCACCCGCCCCGACGACCACGAGGGCAGGCGCACCTGGCTCAGCGCGTCGAAGTAGAAGTCGGGGTCGGCGAGGGCCCCGTCGAGCAGTTCGCGCACCCGCCAGGACGTCTCGCCGCCGAACGCCTCCTTCAGCAGCGTCCTGTGCTGCTCGACGTCGCGATGGTCATAGGCCAGCGGCTCCGACCTGAAGATGAAGTACGCCTTCGCCTGGGCGTGGTTGCCCGACCGGTAGAGCCCCGCCATCTTGCCCGGAAGGTTGTACATCGTCACCCACCGGTCCTCCCCCAGCGCGGAGTCCGCGTTCGCGAACGCGAAGTAGTGCCCCATGTGCCGCAGGGCCCCCTCCTCGGACCCGAAGGCCGGCCGCCGCACCGAAGAGTGCAGCCCGTCGGCCCCGACGACCAGGTCGAACCGCCGCGTCGAGCCTCCCTCGAACGACACCGTCACGCCGCCGCCGTCCTCCTCCATCGACCGGACGGAGTCGCCGAAGACGTACTCCACCTCCGGCCCGGTCACCTCGTGCAGCAGCGCCACCAGGTCACCCCGCATGATCTCGATCTCGCCGTTCCTGCTCATGTTCATGCGGGCCACGGCCCGGTCCGCAGCGTCGACGAACTTGATGCCCCGCACGTCCGCCGCCGCGGCCCTGACCCGCGGCATGATCCCCATCAGCTCGGCCACCTCGATCGCCTCATCCCGCAGGTCCACCCCGTTGCCGCCCGTGCGCAGCCGCGGCGCCCGCTCGACCAGCGTGGCCCGCATCCCGTGCCGGGCCAGCCAGTACGCCAGCGTCTGCCCGGCGATGCTCGCCCCGACCACCAGAACCTCAGTCATGTCTCCACCCCTCCTGACCGTTGGTCAGTTCAGGACTATAGGCTCCAGACCAACGGTCAGGCAAGGTCTAGAATCGGCGGGGTGACGGACGACACTCGCTCGCGGATCCTCCAGGTGGCGCACGACCTGTTCGCCGCGCAGGGCTATCACGCCACCTCGATCCGCGAGATCGCGGAGCGGCTCGAGCTGACCAAGACGGCGGTCCTCTACCACTTCCCCAGCAAGAAGGAGATCATCGCGGCCCTGGCCGAGCCCCTGCTGGCCGACATGGAGGCCGCGATCGACGCGGCCAACCGCGCGCCGGGGAGCGACGAGCGGCAGAAGCGGTGGGCGGTGATCGAGGGCCTGCTCGACGTCTGGCTGACGCACCGCGACCTGCTGAGGCTGCAGATGCGCGACCTCGCGCTGGCCGCCGAGGGGTCGGTCTTCGACCGTTTTCGAGACGCCGCCTACCTGGCCCAGCACCTCATCGCCGGCCCGCTCGCCGACCACGTGGACCGCATCCGGGCGGCGCAGGCGTTCGGCATGCTCAGCGACCCCGTCGTGATGTTCGCCGACCTGCCGGAGGAGATGCTCCGCCCGGCCGTGCTGTCCGGCGTGGAACGCCTGCTGGAGGACCGTCCCTCACCTCCGGCGCAGGAGGCGCGCCGGCGCGGCAGGCCGGGGGCGATGACGCCGGAGGCCGTCGAGCGGGCCAGGCGCATGCACGCCTCGGGCGGGCACACCGCCGCCGAGATCGCCCGCACCCTCGGCGTCTCCCGCGCCACCCTCTACCGCCACCTGTCCGCATAATATCGAGACATTTTATGAGACATTTTCGAGACGCCGCCAGGGTGGCCGTCGCGGGAATCCTCCGCGCACGGGCGTTTAATTCGGTGGTGTCCGGACAGTCGGCGAAGCTACTGTTGCTGCAGGTCAGCGAGTGGGCACGCGGTTGTCAGCGCGCTGTCCCCTGCGGACCCGCGGCTCACCCGTACGGCATCGACCGACGGCGAGGCGATGGTCACCACTGGCGCCGTCCCAACGCCCCAGACGATCGCGAGCCGCGGGTCCCGCCCCCTCACCGCCCGGCGAAGCCGTCGAGCGCGGCGGACAACTCCTTGGAGAGCGTGCCGCTGCCGGTGTGCCCGGAGTCGTCCACGACGACCAGCTTGGCGTCCGGCCAGGCCTTCGCCAGCTCCCAGGCCGTCTCCAGCGGGCCGCCCAGATCGAGACGGCCGTGGATCAGCACGCCGGGGATCCCGGCCAGCCGCCCCGCCTCCCGCAGCAGCACTCCCTCCTCCAGCCAGGCGGCGTTGGAGAAGTAGTGGGAGCAGATCCGGACGAGCGCCATCACCGCCTCGGCCGGGCGGTCGCTGTAGGCGTTCGGCTTGCCGTTGGGCTCCATGGAGATCACCGCGTCCTCCCAGGTGACCCAGTCTTCGGCCGCCTTCGCGCGGACCTCGGGATCGGGGTCGGCCAGGAGCCGCGAGTACGCCGCCAGCAGCGCGAAGGTGTCACCGTCACGGTCGGCCTCGGGGACGCCCTGCCTGAAGCGCTCCCACTCCTCCGGGAAGAACCGCCCGACGCCGCGGTAGAGCCAGTCGATCTCGGAGCGGCGCGTGGTCGTGACGGCCACGATGACCATCTCCGACACCCGTGCCGGATGGGCCTCGGCGTAGGCCAGCATCAGCGTCGAGCCCCATGAGCCGCCGTAGAGCAGCCACCTGTCGATGCCGAGGTGCTCGCGCAGCCGCTCCATGTCGGCGACGAGGTGGTGGGTCGTGTTGGTGCTCAGGTCGACGGACGGGTCACTGGCGTGCGGGCGGCTGCGGCCGCAGTTTCGCTGGTCGAACAGGACGATCCGGTAGCGCTCCGGGTCGAAGAGCCGGCGCACCCCCGTCTTGCACCCCGATCCGGGGCCGCCGTGGACGACGAGCGCGGGCTTCCCCTCCGGGTTGCCGCAGACCTCCCAGTAGACGAGGTTGCCGTCACCGGTGTCGAGCAGGCCGTGGTCGTACGGCTCGATGGGGGGATACATGGAACGATCGTATCGAGACGGCCGCGGTGGACCCGGTGGACCACCGCGGCCCGTACGGTCAGGCGACCTTGGACGAGGGGGCCGACCAGGTGTTGCACGCGCCGGGGTCGCCGGCGGTGAAGCCGCGCTTGAGCCAGTGGCGCACCGCGGCCCGGCTGCCGAACTCACGCACCTCGGCGGGGTCCTCGCTCAGCCGGAGGTTGACGAGCGCGTTCCAGTCGCTCAGGTTCCTGCCCTCGATCGGCCAGACGCTCTTGATGAAGGCGGCGGCGAAGCATTCGTTCTGGAGACTCAGGCGGCGCTGCTGTTCATACAGCTCCGTCTTTTTTCCATAGGGCAATTTGTCGTAGGCCTTGGCGATTCCGACCAATTTCTGCACGTGGTAGCCGTACATGGAGGCTGCCGTCTCGAACAGCCAGAGGTCGTCGGGTTCGTCGAGCCAGTCCTTGCCGAGCTGGAAGACCAGTGTCTCGGTGCGGTCGCAGTACCAGGTCTGGGAATTCAGTTTCTCGATGTCATAGCCGCACCACTTCTTCGGAATCCGGTCCATGTGCCGCACCTTGACCGGCCTGTAGGTCAGGCCGGCGTTCGTGAGGTGCTGTTCCCAGGTGGTTTCCAGGCAGGCGATGACCGCGTCGAGGTAGGCGCGGGCCTGCTGGCGATTGTTCGGCTCGAGCGACGGCTCCGTACAGGTGGTCGTCGGCAGTGCGCCTGCCTTATAGAGCGGATTGGCGGTTAGTTGGGAGGATTTGACGGGGTATGCAGCCGCCTGGGCGGTAGCGGTACCCGCTAAGGGCATCATGAGGGCGCCCGTAAGCGCCGCGAACATGAGAAGTTTCACGAGTCGTGAGAATAGGACCTCCCGGTAAAGAGGGCTAGATACAACTATGAAGTAATTCAACCACCACTAAGGGTAATGATCTCTGCGGATAACCGGATTACCATCCGCAGGGAGCACCATGTACAAGCACGCCATTGCCGCATTCGCCGCGACTTCCGGCCTGCTGCTGGCCGCCGGGCCGGCCGCCGCAGAAGAGGGGGCCGTGGACACGGTCCTGTGCGGCAACAACAACGTCGTCAGCTACAACGGGCAGTCGTCCTGGACCGAGGACTTCCAGGCCCTGGCCGAATCGGTCTTCAACGAGTCGCCGCTGGGGCCGCCGTGGTCCGGGCGCCCGAGCCCCGTCGACGGCCTGACCTGGGTCAACCGGACGACGACGTGCAGCCAGAGCATCCCCACGTACAAGGCCGGCGGCGTCGTCGGCCTGGTCGACGGGCTGCTCGGCCCCGCACCCGCGGCGCCGTGCACGACGACGACGAGCAGGTCGTCCTCGTCGCTGCTGGCCGCCCTGGGACTCACGCAGGTCGTCGACTCGCTCTGGCTGGGCGCGGCGCCCTGCGCCGCGACGACCACCTGGTCCCCGACCAGCTGGTTCCCGACCTGGTCCCCGGCCACCGGGACCTGGACGTTCGAGTCGCCGGGCGATCTCACGGTGGAGCAGCCCGTGACGCTCCTGGACACCACCGGGGTCTCGTCGCTGGTCAACCAGATCCTCGGCAACTGACGCGCCTCTGGCCTCATCGTCAGAGGGACGGGGCGAAGGGACTTCGACATGGACAGCGAGCACCCCGCACCGGCCCAACCGAAGACGGACGGCCTCGGCATCGCGTGAACCGGATGCGCCTGGCAGGAGGACACCATTTCCCTCTGCCGGCACACCGATGCCGAGCCGTCCCCCGTGGACGCGTTCCTGGGAGTTCACGATGCTGTACGCCGACACGGGCGGCGTACAGCGGGTGGCGCTGAAGCGGCCTGCGGTCAGCGGAATTCGTCCGCGTGGTCGGCGGCCCAGCGCCCGAACGTACGCGCCGGCGCCCCCGTGATCTCCTCCACCGTCGAGGTGATCAGCTCCGACCGCGGCCGCGCCTCCGCGCTGGCCAGCAGGGCCTCCACCAGGGCAGGCGGCCTCCCGTCCGCGAGCATCTGCTCACGCGCGGCCTGCACGGCCACCTTCTCGAACCGCAGCGGGCACCCGATGGCCTCCCCGATCGCGCGCACCTGCTCGGCCCGGCCCACCACCTGCGGCCCGGTCAGCACGTACGTCGCGCCGTCGTGCCCGTCGCCGGCCAGCACCCGAACCGCCACCTCCGCGACATCGCGCGGGTCGATCACCGCGGTGGCGGCGATCTCCGGCCCGCGCACGGCACCGGTGGCACGGATCTGCGCCGCCCATCCCCGGGTGTTGGAGGCGATGGTGTTCGACCGCAGGATCGTCCACCGCAGCCCGGACCTCTCGATCAGGCCCTCCATGTCGGCGTGCAGCTGGTTGATCGGGTCACCCTGCCGCTGCGCCCCGTCGTCCACCCCCGACGACGAGAGGTAGACGACCCGGCGGGCCCGGCTCTTGATCGCCTCCAGAACGGCGGAGGCGCCGTCGGCGCTGAGGAACGGCCAGACCAGGAACACCGTCTCCACCCCCGACAGCGCCCGCTCCAGTGTGCCGGGCACACCCAGGTCCCCCTCCACGGCCGCCGCTCCCCCCGGAAGCCGCGCCGCCCGCGCATCCCTCACCAACGCCCGCACGGAACCACCGGCGGACACCAGCCCGGCCACCACCTGCCGGCCGACGTTCCCTGTCGCCCCGGTCACCAGAATCTCGGTCATGACCGGGTCAGCCCGGACGCGGACGGCGATATTCCGGCCGCTCCCGATCGGCGCCCTCCCGGGATCGACCTCGTCGAAGGCCGCATCCGGTTCGCCGGGCCGCCTGTGGAGGCTCGGCAGGGGTTCTGCTGGACCGGTTCGGGCAGCTCGCGGCGGACGCGCCGGAGACGTCGCCCGGCCGCGGCGGGCTGCGGCCGGGCCGGCGCGTGCCGGACCGTCCGGGCGGCCTGTCACCGGCGGGCGAGCTCCAGCGGATCGTGCTCGAGGACCCGATGCCGTTGCGGGACTACGGCTGCTTCCTCCCCGAGGATCCCTTCGCCCTGCCACCCGGCTCCCAGCCCTGAGCAGGACCGGTGTCGCGGTGCGTCCTTCCGGAGAAGGACCGGAAAGGGATGACGTCGTCGGCGCATCCGCTGGTCAGGCACAAAGGTGCTGCATGGCAGCAGGGTAGTGCCTGTTCCTGCCGCAGGGCCTCGCTTCTCGGGCTGAATGAAAGTTTCACCGGCGGTTGAGCCGGCGGTAAATCCCTGGCCAGCGGCGATGGTTTCGGGGTTGACGCGTTTGCAGTGGCACATTGACGGCGGGGAAAGCGCTTTCCTACTGTGGCGACGTTTCGCCCGCGCCTCCGTACCCGACACCTTGGAGAACGATGATGCGCCTGCAAGCCATCCTCACGTGCGCCGGCCTGTTAGCCGGCGCGTTCGTCGCACTGTCACCGACCGCCGCACAGGCCGCGCCGACGCGGTACGAGGCGGAGAGCTCGCCCGCGGTCTGCACCGGCACCATCGACAGCAACTGGTCCGGCTACTCCGGCAGCGGATTCTGCAACGGCAACAACGCCACCGGCGCCTCCGCCCAGTTCACCGTCAACGCCGGCGCGGCCGGGACGGCGACGCTGAGCGTGCGGTTCGCGAACGGGACCACGACCGCCCGCCCCGCCGACCTGATCGTCAACGGGTCGACGGTCCAGAACGTCTCGTACGAGGGCACCGGCGCGTGGGACACCTGGGTCACCAAGACGCTCACCGTGTCGGTGCGGGCAGGCAGCAACACCATCCAGTTCAACCCGACCACCTCGAACGGCCTGGCCAACCTCGACTACATCGACGTCGACGCGGGCGGCACGACCCCGCCCACGGGCAACGCGCTCTACGTGGCGCCGAACGGCAGGGACGGCGCGACCGGGACGCAGTCGGACCCGACGACCCTCACCTCGGCGATCACCCGCATCACCGCCGGCGGGACGATCTACGCACGCGGCGGGACCTACAACTTCTCCCAGACGGTCACCATCGCGGCGGGCAACAACGGCACCTCGAGCGCCCGCAAGAAACTGTCCGCCTACCCGGGCGAGACCCCGATCCTGAACTTCTCGGCCCAGAGCGAGGACCCGGCCAACCGCGGACTCGCCGTGAACGGGTCGTACTGGCACATCTACGGCATCGTCGTCGAGCGTGCCGGTGACAACGGCATCTTCGTCGGCGGCAGCAACAACATCTTCGAGCGCACGGAGACCCGGTTCAACCGGGACACGGGGCTGCAGCTCTCGCGGATCGCCTCCGACACGCCCCGCGACCAGTGGCCGTCCAACAACCTCATCCTGAGCGCGTTGTCGCACGACAACGCAGACTCCGACGGCGAGGACGCCGACGGCTTCGCCGCGAAGCTCACCGTCGGCTCCGGCAACGTCTTCCGCTACTGCGTGTCCCGCAACAACATCGACGACGGCTGGGACCTCTACACCAAGACGGACACGGGCGCCATCGGCCCGGTGACCATCGAGGACTCCCTGTCGTACAACAACGGCACGCTCAGCGACGGCAGCCAGGCCGGCAACGGTGACCGCAACGGCTACAAGCTCGGCGGCGAGGACATCGCGGTCAACCACACCATCCGGCGCAGCATCGCGTACCGCAACGGCAAGCATGGCTTCACCTACAACCGCAACCCCGGCACGATGACGGTGTCGGACAACGTCAGCATCGACAACACCGAGCGCAACTACTCGTTCGACGCCGGCACCTCGGTGTTCCGCAACAACACCTCGTGCCGCAGCGGCAGCGGGACCAACGACCGGATCGTCGGCAACTCCGACAGCTCGAACCAGTTCTGGTCCGGCTCGAACGGGTCCCGGTGCTCGTCCTACAGCGGCGCCCTGCACTGGTCGTTCGCCTCGGACGGCCGCCTCGTCGTGACCTTCGGGTGACGCCGTGACAGAGGGGGCGAGTACGCCACCGTACTCGCCCCACTCATGGTGTTCGACGCCGGCTCGTTCCGGCGCTGACGCCGCGATCGGCCGCGCCCAGCTCCAGGTGGGAGCCGGTGAACGCGGCCCGCAGGCGCCGGTCGTGCGTCACGACCACCAGCGCGCCCCGGTAGGCGGCCAGCGCCTCCTCCAGCTGCTCCACGAGCATCGGCGACAGGTGGTTGGTCGGCTCGTCGAGCAGGAGCAGGTCCACGGGCTCGCTCACCAGCCGGGCGAGCTCGATCCGGCGCCGTTGCCCGTAGGAGAGCTCCCCCAGGCGCGACCCGAGGTCCGACGGCCGGAACAGCCCCAGGGCGAGCAGCGCGTCCGCGTGCTCGTCCAGGCTGCCGGGACGCCCGTCCGCGTAGGCCCGCAACACCGTCCGGTCCGCCGGCCCGAGGCCCCCCTCGTCCTGCCGGAAGAACCCGGCCCGGCCGGCTCGCCGTACCTCGCCCGCGTCCGGACGCAGCTCCCCCGCGAGCACCCGCATCAGCGTGGTCTTGCCCGCCCCGTTCGGGCCGGTGACGAGCAGCCGTTCACCGGCGCGGACGGCCAGGGAGTCGAGGCGAAGCCGGCCCGCCACCACCACGCCGTCGAGCGCGGCCACCTCGGCTTCGGGAGCGGCACCCGCGGTGGCGAGGGTGGCGGTGAAGCGCAGCGGCTCGGGAGGCGGCGGCGCCGGGTGCTCGGCGAGCCACCGTAGCCGCTGCTGGGACTGCCGGATGCGCCCGGCGGCCCCGTGCGTACGCGAGCGCGCCCGCCAGGCGCCGGTGCCCATGCCCGCCTTGGCGACCTTGCGCGGGATCCCGGCCAGCCGGCCCGCGTTGGCCGCCACCAGCGTGGCGTGCCGGTCCAGCTCCGTCTTCCACTCCTCGTGGGCCCGCGCCTGTGCGGCGCGTTCGGCGGCCTTGGCGACGAGGTACCCGGCGTAGCCGTCGCCGTAGCGGCGTACCTGCCCGTCGGCGACCTCCAGGATGGCGGTGGTCACCCGCTCCAGGAACATCCGGTCGTGCGTGATCGCCACGACCGTGCCCCGGTGGGCGCGCAGGCGCTGTTCGAGCCAGGCCACGGCCTGGTCGTCCAGGTCGTTGGTCGGCTCGTCGAGCAGCAGCAGCTCGGGATCGGACGCCAGCGTGGCGGCCAGGGCGAGCCTGGCGCGTTCGCCTCCGGAGAGCGTGCCCAGCGGGCGGCTCCGGTCGAGCGCGGGCAGCCCGAGCCCGTGCAGCGCGATCTCCACCCGGACGTCGGCCTCGTAGCCGCCCCGTGCCTCGAACTGCGCCACGAGCCCCGCGTACGCCTCCGCGTCCGCCTCTTCGAGCGACCGTTCGGCCGCCCGCATCCGGGCTTCAAGCTCTCGCAGGTCGGCCAGCGCCAGGTCGACGGCGTCGGCCACCGTCGCGTGCGGCGGCAGCGCGAGTGACTGCGGCAGGTGTCCGACGCCGCCGGGTGCGACGACCAGGAGCTCGCCGTTGTCCGGCCGCTCGGCGTTCGCCATGAGCCTGAGCAGCGTGGACTTGCCTGACCCGTTGTCGCCGATCACTCCGATCCGCTCGCCGGGTCTGACGGTGAGCGACACCCGGTCCAGGACGACGCGGGTGCCGTAACGCTTGGTGATCTCGGTGAGCGCGAGTTGGGCGGCGGTACGCAAAAGGCATGCCTCCTTTTCGAGGATGAACAAACGGGGTGGGGTGGTCAGCCCGGCGCCTTGCGGCTGAGGTGCTCCCAGGCCCGGTACTCCTCCGTGCGGGCCTGCTCCATCTGCTGGACCACGTCGTACGAGGCACCGCCGACGATCAGCCGCAGCGGCGGCTCCGCCAGCTCGACCAGCTCCATGATCACCGGCGCCGCGGTGCTCGGGTCGGGACCGGCGTCCTCGCCCCACATCTCGGCCAGCTGGGCGTGCAGCGGCTCGTTCTCCGGGCGCCGCTCCGCGAGCGTGGTGCCCCGCGTGAACAGGTCCGTGCCGTACCCGCCCGGCTGCACGATCGTCACCTTGATCCCGAACGGCGCCACCTCCATCGCCAGCGCCTGGCTCACCGAGTCGAGCGCGGACTTGCTCGCCGCGTAGAACCCGACGGACGCGAACCCGCCGCCGGACCCCATCGAGGTGACCTGCAGGATGTGGCCGGATCCCTGCGCCCGCAGGTGCGGCACCACGGCCTGGGCCACCCAGACCGCACCGAAGAAGTTGACGTCGAACTGGGCGCGGATCTGCTCCTCGGTGGCCTCCTCCACCATGCCGAACAGCAGCGTGCCGGCGTTGTTGACCACGACGTCGAGCCGGCCGAACGCCGCCGCTGCCTCGTCCACGACCTTCCGGACGGCCGCGCGGTCGCGGACGTCCAGCGTCAGCCGTACGAGGCTGTCGGGGTGGGCGGCGGCGAGGTCGGCGAGGGGGCCGAGGTCGCGGGCGGCGGCCACGACGCGGCCTCCGGCGGCGAGCGCCGCCTCGGCGAAGGCCCTGCCCAGGCCCCTCGACGCGCCGGTGATGAACCAGACTCGGGCAGTCGTCACACGGACTCCTCACCATCATGAGACGATACGGTCCGTCTCGTGATGACAAGGTATACAGGCACTCCGCTTCTACGTCAAGACGGACCGTCTCGTCTCGCTTCGACGGCATGCGGCTGCCCGCACCGTCACCGGGTTCGCCAGGTCAGGCGCCGGGCACGGGGCGTGCGCGGGGCCGGCGCATCAGCAACACCGCGACCAGCAGGAACAGGAGCCCCACACCGGCGGCCGCGCCGCCCACGACGACGTAGGTCATGTCGATCGGCGGGTTGGTGGTCGGCGCGGCGACCGGCCCGCCACCGAGGTACTCCTTCCCCTTGTACGGGGCCGCTTCGATCTTCGTGTCCTTGGCGGCGCCCGCCGCCCGCACCGCCGCCGCCGCGTCGACCAGCCCGAAGCCGAGGAACACGTTGTAGCCGGACGGCGGCTTCCTGGCGGTCCGCACCAGGATGTCGCGTACCTGCCGGGGCGTCAGATCGGAATTGCGGGACAGCATCAGCGCCGCGGTGCCCGCCGCGAGCGCGCAGGCCGGGGAGGTGCCGTCCCCCATCCGGTAGCCGCCGCGGTTGTCGGCGGCGTAGATGTCCACACCGGGCGCGGTGATCGTGTTGTACGTGTGCACCTGGGAGAAGTCCGCCCGCGCGCCGCCCGGCCCCATCGCCGCCACCGCGATCACTCCCGGGTACGCGGCCGGGTAGGAGACGACGTTGTTCGCGTCGACCTCCAGCGGGTCGGTGGATCCGCCGTTGCCCGCGCTGGCCAGCAGGATGGCCCCCTTGCCGAGCGCGTGGTCGACGGCCGCGGCCGTGGTCTCGTCGTAACCGCTGCCGAGGCCCCACTCGTCGGTGCCGAGGGACATGGAGATCACGCGAGCGCCCTTGTCGACGGCGTACCGGATGCCCTTGGCCAGCGCGGTGGCCGCCTTGATGCTCTCCTTGTCGGCGGCGGTGCCGCCGGACTTGGCGGCGGACTCCGCGCGCTTGCGCGCCGGGTCCTCCCGATCCCAGATCACCCGTACCGAGAGCACCCGCGCCTGCGGGGCGACCCGCAGCACGCTGGAGGCCATGGCGGTGCCGTGCGCGCCCCAGTACGACTGCCCGGGCTTCGCGCCGCCGCCGATGAAGTCGGGGCCGTTCGTCACCCGTCCGCGGAACTCCGGATGGTTCTTCACGACCCCGGTGTCCAGGACCGCGACGGTGACCCCCTTGCCCTGTCCGAGCCGCTGCGCGGCCGGCACCTTCATGATCTGCTGTTCCCAGCCCCGCGGCGCCTCGGCCACGGCCGGCGCGGCGGTGGCCGCGACCAGTCCGGCGACCATGACGGCCGCGCAGGTCAGCCTGCGAATCATGCCCTCACCTTCCGGGCCTCCGCGTACAGCCGGGTGGCCAGGCTCTCCGCGAGCCCTTGCGCGGTGTGCGCCCACGCCTCACGGTCCTCCCGCTGCGGGAACTCCCTCCTGCCCCACGGTTCGGGCAGCCGTCCGGGCCTGCGGCCGTCCGCCGGCCCCGTGGTGACCGCCACGAACATGGGCACGTCCCCAACGGTCCGGCCGCCGTTCCCGGTGCGCGCGGAGTCCTTCCACCGGGTGCCGGGCGCGGCGAGCGCGCGTACCGCGTGGTCCGGCTTCCGCTGCGCCTCACGCACGATGCCCTCCAGGTCGACGCGGGGCTGCGACTCGCGAAAGGCGACGAGGGCCACGGTGGCGGCCGTCCCTCCGGTGTCGTCCACGTACGTGGCGCGCACGGCCGCGACACAGCCCCGCTCAGTGGCGACCCCGGCCAGCTCGCCGGAGAGCGCCGTTCGGCAGGAGGTGTCGGAGGAGATCGCGGCCCTGGTCCAGCCGCGCTCGTCGTTCGGAGAGGAGTAGCCCTTGTCGGGGTGTTCCCGGCCGAGCCGCGGCGGGAACAGCTTCTCGACGGGCACGTTGCGCCACAGCTCTTTGGAGTACGCCGAGTTGTGGATGACCTGCCGGCTGTTGGAGTAGGCGTGCGCGATGAGCGCGCCACCGCCGAGCACGGCCAGCAGACCGAAACCCGCGACGACCAGCCCGACGAGGACCCGCCAGGCGCTGCGCCGGGGCCGCACCGGCGCGGTCGGCGGTGGCGGCTGCTGGTAGGGGCCGGGCGGGTACGGCCGGGGCGGCCCGGGGGGCGGCTGAGGGGGATGGAACCCCGGCCCGGAGCCGGACGGGGGATACATCAATGTCTCTCCTGTCGTGCGAGCGAGCCGATCAAGGTTCCGTTTAAGCCCCTCTGATCGATTTGCGCGTTCTGACCCTATCGGTGCTCGGCGGATCACCTCCCCGGGCTTCCTTGACCTCAAGTGCGGTTCAGCTTCTAGCGTCGTCGGCGACGGACGAAAGGAGTTCGACTGTGACGACACTTGTCACGGGTGCCACCGGGAACACCGGCCGCCACGTGGTGACGGAGCTGCTCCGCCGCGGAGAGCCCGTTCGGGCGCTGACCCGCGATCCGGTCGCGGCGGCCGGGAAGTTGCCGGCCGGGGTGGAGCTGGTGGCCGGCACGCACCATGAACCGGCGACGTTGGACACCGCCCTCGACGGCGCCGGCCGATTGCACATCACGGTGACGACGGGACTCGCCGAGGTCGGTCCCGAGTTGGTCCGGCGGGCGGTCGCCGCAGGTGTCCGGCGCATCACCGTGGTGTGGGGCGGCTGGGTGGGACCCGTCGAGCAGGCCGTGGCCGACTCGGGTGTGGAATGGACGCGCCTGGAGCCGCAGGAGTTCATGTCCAACACGTTGACCTGGGCCGGATCGATCCGGGCCGAGGGAGTCGTCCGGGAGCCGTACGACTTTCCCAGTGCGCTGGTCCACGAGGCCGACATCGGGGCCGTGGCGGCCGTCGCACTGCTCGACGACGGCCATGCGGGACGCGCGTACAACCTCACCGGCCCCGAGGCGCTGACCCCGCGCGAACGGATCTCCCTCCTGTCCCGGGCCGTCCACAGCGACATCGCCTTCATGCCCATCACCCATGAACAGGCCGTCGACAGGCTGATGTCCACCGGCGTCTCCCGTGCGGACGCCGAGTACGTCATCGGCTGGTACGCCACCCCCAGCGATTCCGCCACGACCGTGGACGACACCGTCGAACGGGTGATCGGCCGTCCGGCGCGTACGTTCGCGCAATGGGTGGCGGAGCACGCCGAACGTTTCAAGATCAGCAGTTAGGTCGCCCGCCGAGAGCGGGCGGGGTCTCGCCGCGCGGCTCGGCTTCAGGCGAAGAATCGCGTCAGGTGCTTGACGACGAGCTCGGGCTGCTCCTCGGGGATGTAGTGGCCGCTGTCCGGCACCAGCACCACCTCGACGTCGGTGCCCTTGTCCGGCAGCACCGCCTGAAGGAGCAGGTGACCTCCCTCCCCGCCACCCAGACCCAGCAGCGGGGCGGTCACCTTGCCGTAGGTCTTCCCGTCGGCGATGTCCTGCCCGAACGCCCGGTACCAGGCATTGCCCGCCCGGATCGCGTCCGGCGTGGAGTAGGCGCGGGCGTAGACGTCGCGATCGCGGTCGCCGATGGAGGCGGGATCCTCGACCAGGTAGTCGCACATCCAGTCGATCAGCTCGCGGGACCGGCCGGCGAGCAGGCGTTCCGGCAGGCCGGGCACCTGGTTGAAGGCGAACCACCACAGGAAGCGGCCCGGCCCGGCGTGGATGTCGCCGTCGACCTGCTGGCGTCCGGGCCGGGGGAGCAACGAGAAGGTGTAGAAGCGCTCGTCAGGGTGGGCGATGTCCAGCAGGGCGATGCGTCGGACGTGGGCGGGATGGTTCGCGGCCAAGGCGTAGGCGACCATGCCACCGATGTCGTGGCCGGCGATGTCCACCCGGTCGTGGCCCAGCCGGCGCACGAGTCCGAGGATGTCGGCGGCCGTCGTCTTCTTGTCGTAGCCGGAGGCGGGCTTGTCCGAGCCGCCCATGCCGCGCAGATCTACGGCGATCACCTGGTGGTGTTCGGCGAGCGCCGAAATCCACCCTCACGCATCACTGGCGGGTCCTGCGGGAGAGCGGCGTGATCCGCCTGCGCCACTCGGGACGCAGAAACTACCTCACCCTGCGCAGAGACGATCTTGAGGCGCGCTTTCCCGGGCTCCTCGCCGTCGTGTTCCGGTGAGCACGGCGCCGGCCACGCATTTGCCCTGACACTGACGTCAAGGATGTAGCGTGCCCGCGGACTCTGACCTCAAGGATGACGATGAAATTCGCGATCAACTACTCCACGGCCGACGGGCTCGACCCCGACGGGCTCGTAACGTATGCCCGCCATGCCGAGGATTGCGGCTTTGAGGGGCTGTACCTGCCCGAGCACATCGTGCTGTATCCCGGCGCCGCGGTCGGCTCCTTCGAGCTCCCGCCGTCCTTGCCCTTCCCCGATCCGCTCGACTGCCTGGCCTTCGTCGCGGCGGCCACCCGTCGCATCCTGCTGGGCACCGCCGTGTTGCTGCTGCCGTACCACCATCCCGTGGTCCTGGCCAAGCGGCTGGCGACCATCGACGTGCTGTCCAAGGGACGGATGCGGCTGCTCACCGTGGGGCTGGGCACGCTGCCCGGCGAGGCCAGGGCCATGGGAGTCGACTTCGGCACCCGCGGACGCCGTACCGACGAGGCCATCGACGTGCTGCGGCTGCTGTGGGGAGGCGACGAGAAGGGCGTCAGCTTCGACGGCGAGTTCTTCGGCTTCGACGACGTGACCAGCTACCCGAAGCCGTACTCGGGCACCCACCTGCCGATCCACGTCGGCGGGTCGAGCCGGGCGGCCGCGCGGCGCGCCGGTCGGCGCGGCGACGGCTACTTCCCCGGCGGCGCCCTCACCCTGGAGGAACGCGCGATCCAGTGGGAGCTGGCCCGGACCGCCGCCGTGGAGGCCGGCCGTGACCCCGGCGCGCTGGAGCACACCCGATGGGGGTCGATCGACATGTCCGCCGAACAGGTCGCGGCCTTCGCCGCGCAAGGCGTGACCCGCATCGTGGTCGGCCCCACCTCGGCGGATCCGGCACAGCAGCGTGATGAGATGTCCGCGTTCGCCGAGCGGTTCGCCCTCCTCAGCGCCGGCTGACCTGCTCCGGCGGTGGACAGGCGGCGAGAGCGCGTGGCGTGATCGCGCGATCAGTTGCCCACGCCGAGGCCGGACATGAACACGGACGGGTACCGGTCACCGCGCGCCGAGCCCGGCGGCACCGCCTTCTCGATTTCGGCGAGGTCGTCCGTGGTGAGGTTCAGGTCCATCGCGGGCAGCGCCTCGGCCAGCCGTTCGCGGGTGCGGGCGCCGACCAGCGGCACGATGTCCGCACCTTGTGCGGCCACCCAGGCGATGGCCAGCTGGGCGACGGTGCGGCCCTTCGCCTCGGCGACCCGGCGCAGAGCGTCCACGAGGGCGAGGTTGTGCTCCACGTTCCCGCTGGAGAAGCGCGGGCTGAAGCCGCGGCTGTCACCGGAGCCGGCGGTGTGGCCTGCGGTCCAGTGCCCGGAGATGAGGCCGCGGCCGAGCACGCCGTACGCGGTCAGGCCGATGCCGAGCTCCCGCAGCGTGGGCAGGACGTCCGCCTCCACCGCGCGGGAGATCAGCGAGTACTCGATCTGCAGGTCGGCGATCGGGTGGACGGCGTGGGCCCGGCGGATCGTCGCCGCGTCGACCTCCGAGAGGCCGATGTGCCGTACGTACCCGGCCTCGACCAGCTCCTTGATCGCGCCCACCGTCTCCTCGATCGGGACCGCCGGGTCCAGCCGGGCGGGACGGTAGATGTCGATGTGGTCGGTGCCCAGCCGGGCCAGCGAGTAGCCCAGGAAGTTCTTCACCGCCTCGGGCCGGCCGTCATGCCCGCCGAACTCGTGGCCCGGCCCCCGCAGCATGCCGAACTTGACGCTCAGCCGGTAGCTGTCGCGATCCCGGCCGCGCAGCGCCTCGGCGAGCAGCAACTCGTTGTGGCCCATGGCGTAGAAGTCGCCGGTGTCGATGAGCGTGACGCCGGCCTCCAGCGCGGCGTCCACGGTGGCGATGCTCTCCGCGCGGTCGGCCGTGCCGTACGCGCCCGACATGCCCATCGCGCCCAGGCCCAGCGCGGAAACGGCCGGTCCGGTGCGGCCCAGGGTTCGTCTCTGCATCACGTTCTCCCTCGTTCTCGATGTCGTCCCCAACCATGCGCCCGAACCGGGGCGGGCGGGAGCGGAGCGTTCATCGTGGGAGAGCCGCTCCCTGGCTCGGCTCGCCGGCCGCGAGGCAGTATGGAGCCATGCAACGTGACCAGCTCGCCGACTTCCTGCGCCGCCGCCGCGAGGGGATCCGGCCGGCCGAGGTGGGCCTCGCCGACGGTCCCCGCCGCCGCACCACCGGCCTGCGCCGGGAAGAGGTGGCGCTGCTCGCGGGCATGTCGGTGGACTATGTCGTACGCCTTGAGCAGGGCCGCAGCAGTCAGCCCTCGACGCAGATGCTCGGCGCGCTGGCTCGGGCGTTGCGCCTGTCCGACGACGAGCGCGACCACCTGTTCCACCTGGCCGGCCACCGGCCGCAGCCCGCCGACGGGGTGGCCCGCCTGGCCCGCGCCGGCCTGATCCGCATGCTCGACCTGCTCGGCGACACCCCGGCCCTGGTGCTGTCCGACCTGGGCGAGATCCTCGCCCAGAACCGCGCGGCCGTCCTGCTGACGGGCGACCACACCGGCTTCTCCGGCGACCGGCGCTACATCGTCTACCGCTGGTTCACCGACCCCGCCACGCGCGCCGTCTGCCCGCCCGAGGAGCAGGAGCATCGGGCCCGACAGTTCGTGGCCGACCTGCGCGCGGCGGCCGGCAGAGCGGAAGTGCACACTAATGAAC
>NZ_JBSFTC010000155.1:0-25548 GCF_053590415.1 Nonomuraea sp. NPDC003201 | reverse complement strand
CGCACGGTGACCTGCAACGCTCCAATGGCCGGCTCGGCCGACCAGGGGCACTCCAGGCGCCCCGCCGCCCAGCCCGTCAAGGCCTGACCCGGCCGGACGGCGCGGCCCACTCCTGCCGCGCCCGATTCCGTACCTCCGGCCGGGTACCGGGCGTGTCGCGCGCCCTCCTCTCCCCGCGACCGCGAGGCGCGTGAACGGCTCCGGCGGCGCGTGAGGACCCACCGACGCCAAAGCCCGGCACAGAGGCCGGGCATGCGATTGACGGTGGCGTTCAGACGACCCGCCACCGTCACGAGGATTCGAGGTCAGCTGTCCTTGGCCGTCCAGCGGAACGTCTTCAGGCACAGCAGCAGCGCGCCGACGCACCAGGCGCCGAGCACGAGGGCGGTCATCGGGAGCTGCCACGAGCCGGAGGGCTCCAGCGCCGCCGCGTGTTCCGGCAGGAACACCGAGCGCATGCCCTGGGTGATCCACTTGAGTGGGAACAGCGACGCGAAGAACTGGAGAATGCCCGGCACGTCGGAGAAGGGCATGAAGACGCCGGAGCAGAACTGCACGATGAGGAACGGCAGCGTGATCACCGCGTTGGCCCCGCGCGTCGACTTCGGCAGGCTGCCGGCCGCGATGCCCAGGAGCGCGCAGGCCGTACCGCCGAGCAGCAGCACCCAGGTGAACGTCAGCCACCGGTCGAGAGACGTGGGCACCTGGATGCCGAACAGCAACGCTCCCACCGTGACCAATATGGCCACCTCGGCGACCATGCACACCAGGACCTGGATGACCTTCCCGCCGAAATACGCCATCCGCGGCAGCGGCATGCCGTAGAGCCTCTTCAGGGTCCCGTCATGGCGTTCCAGGGCGATGTTGATGCCCAGGTTCTGGAAGGACGTGCCCATCACGCCGGCGCCGATCATGCCGGCCGTGAGGATCTGGGCGCCCGTGATCCCGGCGATGGCCGGCTTGTTGATCTGCATCGCGCCGAGCAGCATCAGCATGATCGCCGGGAGCGAGAAGATGACGATGAACTGGCTCTTGGTGCGGAAGAAGCTCCTGAGCTCCAGCCCGCCGCGCTTGAGCGCCAGGCCCCAGGCGCCGGGCAGGCTCACCGAGCTCGCGGCGGGGATGCGAGTCGTCGGTCTCGACATCGTGGTTGTCACGGCTGGTCTCCGATCAGGCCGAGGTAGATGTCTTCGAGGGTCGGCCGGGTCACGGCCAGCTCCGGGATCTCCCCCTCGAACTGGCGGCCCAGCTCGGCGACGACCTGCGTGGGCGTCGCCGTCTTCACGCTGCGCTCCCCGTCCGGGCCGGCCCAGCTGACGGTGGCCATCGCCTGCGCGCGGCCGGCCAGCGTGGCCGGCTCCCCCAGCGCGACGACCTTGCCCCCCACGATCACTCCCACCCGGTCGGCCAGCGCCTCGGCCTCGTCCAGGTAGTGCGTGGTCAGCAGGATGGTGGTGCCCTCGTCGGCCAGCTGCGAGATCAGGTCCCAGAACTGGCGGCGCGCCACGGGGTCGAACCCCGTGGTGGGCTCGTCCAGGAAGACCAGCTCGGGATTGCCCACGACGCCGAGCGCCACGTCGACCCTGCGCCGCTGGCCGCCGGAGAGGTGGCGGGTGCGCACGTCGGCCTTGCCGGTGAGCCCGACGAGCTCGATCACGTGGTCGGGGTCGCGCGGGCTCGGGTAGTAGGTGGCGTAGTGGTGCACCATCTCCCGGACGGTCATCTCCGCGGCGTCGGTGGCCGACTGCAGCACGATGCCGAGTCTGGCGCGCCAGGCCCGGCCGGCCTGGCCGGGGTCCTCGCCGAGCACGCTGATGTCGCCGGCGTCGCGGCGGCGGTGCCCTTCGAGGATCTCAACAGTGGTCGTCTTGCCTGCGCCGTTGGGGCCGAGGAGCGCGAACACCTCACCCCTGGCGATGTCCAGGTCGACGCCGTCAATGGCGACCACGTCGCCATATCGCTTACGCAGCTCACGTACCCGCACCGCTGTATCGCTCATACCCATCAGGGTTGGGGATCGGCTCCGCCACCGACACCCCTATTTAGGGTTTCACCTGGTCAAACGTCTAAGCCGCAGGTCGGACCCCAAATCAAGGAGCTGACCCCCTATCAACCGTTCGGAGGATGTCGGAAGTCGCGGCCACCGATGATTCTGTAAACATGACAGTCATCGAAATCGAGGGCATGAGTAAGAGCTACCGAGGCAAGCAGGTTCTCGAGAGCGTATCCCTGAAGGTGGAAAAGGGCGAGGTCTTCGGGATCGCCGGCCCCAACGGCGCCGGCAAGACCACGACCGTGGAGTGCATGGCGGGCCTGCGGCAGCGCGACGGCGGTGTGCTGCGCGTGCTGGGCCTCGACCCGCAGACCGACCGGCGCCGGCTCCTTCCGCGTGTCGGCGTTCAGCTGCAGGAGGCGGCGCTGCCGGACGCGCTCAAGGTGGGCGAGGCGCTGAAGATGTACGCCTCTTTCTACGAGAAGCCCGCCGACTGGAGGGCGCTCATGGACGAGTGGGGGCTGACCGAGCGGCAGCGCTCCAGCTTCAGGAGCCTGTCGGGCGGCTGGAAGCAGCGCCTGTTCATCGCGCTGGCCCTGGTCGGCAACCCGGAGGTCGTCTTCCTCGACGAGCTCACCACCGGCCTGGACCCCTCGGCCCGCCGCATGACGTGGGGCCTGGTCCGCGAGATCCGCGACCGCGGGGTGACCGTCGTGCTGGTCACCCACTTCATGGACGAGGCCCAGGCGCTGTGCGACCGCATGGCGATCATCGACCAGGGCCGCGTCATCACCCACGGCACCCCGGGCGAGCTGAAGGCCCAGGGCCGTACCGAATCGCTCGAGGACGCGTACTTCGCTCTGACGGGAGGGCAGGCGGCATGAGAGGCATCACTCAGGTCATCGCGGTCGAGCTCAAGCTGATCGCACGGGACCCCATGTCGGCGTTCTTCGCGCTGGCCTTCCCCGCGATCATGCTCTGGGTCAAGCTGCGCAACGGCGGGTCCCTTCCCAGCGGGCTGTCGCTGGCGGACGCCAACGTGCCGATGCTGACCACGTTCGTCATCGGCATGGCCGCGCTGGTCATCCTGCCGGCCACGGTCGCCCAGTACCGGGAGCGCCTGGTGCTGAAGCGGCTGCGGGCCACGCCGGCCTCGCCCGGCATGCTGTTCGGCGCCCAGTGGGTCGCTCACATGCTGCTGGCCGTGTTCGGCACGGCGCTGCTGGTGGCCATCGGCTTCTTCGTCTACGGCGCGTCGGCCCCCGCCAACGTGGGCGGCGTGGTCGTGGCGTGGCTCCTCGCCGCGCTGAGCCTCAGCGCCATCGGCTTCCTGCTCGGCGCCGTGGTCCCCTCCGGCCGCGGCGCGACCGTGATCGGGCTGAGCCTGTTCTTCCCGATGGTCTTCATCTCCGGCGCCATCATCCCCCGCGAGAGCATGGGCGGTTCGATGCGGGCGATCGGTGACCTGACCCCCATGGCACCCGCCGTCCAGGCCATCCGCGCCGGCTGGGAGGGCCAGGCGATGTCCCCGATCTCGCTGGCCGTCATGCTCGCGATCTGCCTCGTGGCCGGCGGCGTCGCCATCAAGGCCTTCCGGTGGTGAGCAGCGTCGACCGTGAAGGGCCGGGGCCGGTGGTCACCTCCACCGGCCCCGGCCCTTCACGATGGGACCGGGTCTGGCCCTATCTGCCCTACCTGTTCATCCTGCTTCCGGCCGGCTTCTCCCTGCTGCAGAACTGGCGGCCGGACACGCTGGTCCTGGCGCTGTTCGCGATGGCCTGGCACTGGTTCATGGTCGGCGCGCACCCGGAGTGGATCAGGCACCGCCTCGTCGCGCTCGTCTACTTCGCCGTCCTGCTCGCCGCCATCGGGGCGCTGGTCAGCATCGACTCGGTGTTCACGGTGGCCGGTCCGGCGGTGTTCATCCAGTCCTTCGTGCTGCTGCCCCGCTGGTGGGCCTACGCCGGGGTGGTCGCGACCGCGGGGGTGCTGGTGTCGATGCGGCCGGAGGCCGGGCGGAGCCCGGGCCAGATGCTCTTCTCGTTCCTGGTGGCCGCGCTGGTCGCCTCAGCGGTCGGCCTGGTCGTCCAGACCATCTCCGACCAGAACGAGAGCCGCAGGGTGATGATCGCGCAGCTCCAGGAGACCGGCGCGCGGCTGGCCGCCCTCGCGGCCGAGAACGCGAACCTGCAGGCCCAGCTGCTGACCAGGGCCCGCGAGGCCGGAGTGGTCGGGGAGCGGCAGCGGCTGGCCAGGGAGATCCACGACACGATCGCGCAGGGTCTGGCCGCCATCGTCACCCAGGTGGAGGCCGCCGAGGAGGCGCTCGACGACGTCAGGGCGGCTCGTGCCCGCCTTGACACGGTTCGCATGCTGGCCAGGGACAGCCTGAAGGAGGCCCGCCGGTCGGTGCAGGCCCTGCGCCCCGCGCCGCTGGCCGAGTCGCAGCTGCCGGCCGCGCTCCAGGACGTCTCCGGCAAATGGTCGCAGGCCAGCGGCGTGGCCTCGTCCCTGGAGGTCACGGGCGAGGCCCGGCCGCTGCACGCGGAGGTGGAGATCACCCTGCTGCGGGTGGCGCAGGAGGCGCTGGCGAATGTCGCCAAGCACGCTTCCGCCGGACGAGTTGCCCTCACTCTGTCGTACATGGAAGATGTCGTGGTGCTGGACGTACGCGACGACGGAGCCGGTTTCGCCCCCGAGGCACCGGGCCTGCCGGCCGCGCCCGCCTCCGAGGCGGGCGGTTTCGGCCTCCTGTCCATGCGCCAGCGCGTGACCAGGCTTGCGGGCGACTTCCAGATCGAGTCGGCCCCCGGCGAGGGCACCGGCATCTCCGCCGCCGTCCCCGCCATACCCGCCGAAACGGGCCTCGAGCCATCCGACCGATCCAGAAACGCCGGGTGAGACATGCCGATTCGGCTGATCATCGTGGACGATCATCCGGTCGTCCGCGACGGGCTGCGCGGAATCTTCACCGACGACGAGTTCGAGGTGGTCGGGGAGGCGGGTGACGGGTTCGAGGCGCTGGCCGTGGTGGAGCGCACCAATCCCGACGTCGTGCTCACCGACCTGCGCATGCCGAGGATGAAGGGCGCGGAGCTCATCCGCCGGCTGCGCGAGCAGGCGCCCGACGTCCGCGTGCTCGTGCTGACCACGTTCGACGACGACGTGGACGTGCTGCCGGCCATCGAGGAGGGGGCGACCGGCTACCTGCTCAAGGACACCCCGCGCGCCGAACTGCGCCGCGCCGTGCAGGCGGCGGCGCGCGGCGAGACCGTGCTGTCCCCCTCGGTGGCCGGCGTGCTGACGCAGAAGTTGCGCGCGCCGCGCCAGCAGCCTCTCAGCCGCCGCGAGCTGGAGGTCCTGTCGCTCATCTCCCGGGGCGCCACCAACCGCGACGTGGCCAAGCGGCTGTTCATCACCGAGGCCACCGTGAAGACGCACCTGCTGCACATCTTCGCCAAGCTCGAGGTCAACGACCGTGCGGCCGCCGTCGCCGCCGCCTACGAGACGGGCCTGCTCAGGCCGGGCGCCGACAGCTGATTAAGGGCACCTAGGGGTGTGCCGCCCCTGCGGGCGCTTCGTACCGTGGAACAGGCGGCCGTTCCATCTCTACCCGAGGGCACCTTTCCCGCCCCGGACGCGACGAGTCAAGCGGTGTGTCAAACATGGCCACCGCATTTCCTTTTCCCCTGATGAATTCTTTCGCGTGCCGCCGAATCGGTTCCTGAAGATCGTCCGGAAGGATTTGGAGATGAGCTCATGAACACGCTTGCCCTGGCCGACCCGAGGGCCGAGCTGGAGATCGTCGGCGGCAAGGGGGAGTCCCTGGCGCGCCTGGCCAGGGCCCGGCTGCCCGTGCCGGCGGGTTTCCACGTCACCACCGATGCCTACCGCGACTTCGTGGCCCGCCATGGTCTGCGCGAGGCGATCCTGTCCGGGGACGCCGAGGAGATCCAGGCGCTGTTCGCCGGGTGCGAGATCCCGCCGGAGATCGCCGAGGACATTCTGGCCTCGTACGCCGCGCTGGGCGAGGACGCCGCGGTGGCCGTCAGGTCGTCGGCGACCGCGGAGGACCTGCCGGGGATGTCGTTCGCCGGGCAGCAGGACAGCTATCTCAACATCCGCGGCGCCGAACAGCTCCTTGACGCGGTCAGGCGCTGCTGGGCCTCGCTCTGGACCGACCGGGCGATCGCCTACCGCGACCGCCACGACATCCCTCGGGACCAGGTGGCCATCGCCGTCGTCGTCCAGGAGCTGGTGCCCGCCGACGCGGCGGGCGTGCTGTTCACCGAGGACCGGGTCTCCCCCCACGACCGGCTGACCATCAACGCCGCATGGGGGCTGGGCGAGGCGGTCGTCGGCGGCCTCGTCACGCCCGACACGATCACCGTCGACCGCGCCGGCCTCACGGTCGTCGAGGAGCGGATCGCGTCCAAGGCCGTCATGACCGTGCGCACCCCGGACGGCACCCGGGAGGAGCCCGTCCCGCCCGCCAGGCGCGACGAGCCGGTCCTGACCTCGGCGCAGGCGACCCGGCTGGCCGAGTTGGGCCTGGCGATCGAGGAGCTGTACGGCCGCGCGATGGACATCGAGTGGGCCCTGCACGACGGGCGCCCGCACATCCTCCAGGCCAGGCCGATCACCGGCCAGCGCGAGGTGTGGAACGACTCGCTCCAGGGCGACTACCTGTGGACCAACGGCAACCTGGGCGAGGCCATCCCCAGCGTCATGACGCCATGCACCTGGTCGCTCGTGCAGGCGTTCATCGCCGAGATCATGGTCGTCGGCGACCTCGGCGGCCACCCCATCTGCGGGAACATCGGCGGCCGCGTCTACATGAACATGAGCCTGACCGCCTCCCTCGGCAAGGCGCTCGGCATGACCAAGAAGATCAAGGACTCCCAGGAGCCGATCTACGGCAGGCTGCCGGAGGGAGTGGGGACCCCGCTGCTGCCGATGTCGCGCTGGCAGACCCTCAGGGCGGCCAGGCCGATGGCGGGCGGCCGGCGCGAGATCCAGAAGCTCGTAGCGCGGATCCCCGAGTACATAGCGGACGCGCCCCGCCGCACGGAGGAGCTCCGCGCCATGATCGCCGAGAGCGACGACCTGGTCGCGCTCTGGCAGAGCGAGATCGAGCCCAGGTTCGACGAGTGCAACCGCATGCTGGCCGCCGCGGCCCGCCAGGACGCCGGCTCGCTGGTCTACCTCGGCGCCCGGCTGACGAAGCTGGTCGGAGAGGCGGACGCCACCGTGCTGATGTCCGGCATCCAGGCCCGGGACGGCCGGCTGGAGAGCCTCGGCCCGCTGCTCGGGCTGGCCCGGCTCAAGCGCGGCGAGATCTCCCGCGAGGAGTACGTCCGCAGGTACGGGCACCGCTGCCCGGACGAGTTCGAGGTCTCGGCCGCCCGGCCGGTGGAGGACCCGGCGTGGATCGACGAGCAGCTCGCCGGCCTCACGGTCGACCCCACCAAGCTGCTCGAACGCCAGGAGGCGGCGAGCGCGGCGGCCTGGCGGCGCTTCCGCGAGCGTCACCCGAGACAGGCCGAGAAGTTCCGCCGCCAGATCGACCGCTGGGAGGCGATCGTCCGCTCCCGCGAGGAGACGCGGTCGGAGATGATGCGCGGCTTCTGGATGGTGCGCGACTTCGTCCTGCGTGCCGGCGAGGTGACCGGGCAGGGCGACGATCTGTTCTTCCTGACGGTCGAGGAGATCCTGGGCGTGCTGCGCGGCTGGAACCGGCCGCTGTCGTACGTCGCCAGGCGGCGGGCCACGTACGAGCTGTACAAGGCGCTGCCGCCGTACCCGGGCATCATCCGCGGCCGGTTCGACCCCGAGCGGTGGGCCGCGGACCCGCACCGGCGCGGCGACGTGTTCGACGCCGAGGACACGGCGGCGCCCCCCTCGCAGACCATCAGCGGCTTCCCCGGCGCGGCCGGCGTGGTCGAGGGGACCGCCCGGGTGCTGGCGTCGGTGGCGGAGGGCGACCGGCTGGGCGAGGGCGAGATCCTCGTGACGACCGTGACGAACGTGGGCTGGACGCTGCTCTTCCCGCGCGCGGCGGCGGTCGTCACCGACGTCGGCGCTCCCCTGTCGCACGCCGCGATCGTCGCCCGTGAGCTGGGGATCCCCGCCGTCGTCGGGACCAGGAACGCCACGATGCTGGTGCGGGACGGCGACCGGATCCGCGTCGACGGCAGCAAGGGCAGCGTCGAGGTGATCGGCGAGTCGGCGCGGGAGCGGGAGGAGGCGCTCGTCCTGAGCTGAGGCCACGCGGAAGGCGCCGGGCTCTCCAGGAGCCCGGCGCCTTCGTGGTGTTCGGCCCGGTTTCAGCGGGTGGCGGTGAGCAGCCGCATCCCGAGCGGCAGGTCGAGCAGCCTGCCGGGGGTCAGGTCGGCCTCCTCCAGGAGCGCGCGGTACTCCGCCTCGGTGCGCTCCCGTCCCCCGGTCATCACCATCATGTGCAGGTCGTACGCGAGCGGCAGGTACGAGTCCTGGCCGACGACGCGTTCGACGACGAGCAGCTCGGCCCCCGGCTCCATCGCCTTGGCGCAGTTGGCCAGCAGGACGGCGCAGCGCTCGTCGTCCCAGTCGTGCAGGATGCGCGAGAGCACGTAGACGTCGCCGCCCTCCGGCACGGCGTCGAACAGGTCGCCGCCGACCAGCTCGCACCTGTCCAGCACGCCCATCCGCGCCAGGTGCGCGGGCGCGGCCTCGACCACGTCCGGCACGTCGAACAGCACGCCGCGCGCCGCGGGGCTGCTCCGCAGGACCGTGGCCAGCAGGGCGCCGGTGCCGCCGGCCAGGTCGACCACCCGGCGCGCGCCGGAGAAGTCGTAGGCGTCGGGGACGCCGCGGAAGAACGAGGCGCCCGCCGCCATTCCCCGGTTGAAGACGGCCGCCTTGCCCGGGTCGCCGGCCAGGTGCGCGAAGACGGGTTCGCCGTGGACGTGCTCGAACGCCGGCTCGCCGGTGCGGACCGCGTGTGCCAGGCCGTCCCAGGCGGAGGCGAAATAGTCCTCGCCGTAGAGGGTGGCCAGCGGGCCCAGCGCGTCGCCGCGCAGCTGCGCCCCCATCGGGGTCAGTCCGTACCTGTTGTCGGCGTCGGCGTCGGCCAGGCCCACGCCGGCCAGCAGCCGTAGCAGGCGGTGCAGCGCGTCCGGGTGCGCGCCGACCTCCTCGGCGATCTCCTCGGGGGCCAGGCGCCGCCCGTCGAGAGCGTCCGCGACGCCCAGGCGCACCGCGGCGAAGGTCGCCTGCGCCACCCATCCTCCGGTGAGGATGCGCATCAGATCCTGCTCCATCGAATCCTTCCTCAGGGTGTGGACGGCCACGCGGTGGCGACGGCGCGGGACAGCTCCGCGATGACGTCGCCCTGCCGCGGCACGAGGTAGAAGTGGTCGCCCTCCATCACGCGGACGGCGAATCGGTCCCTGGTGAGCTCGCCCCATCGCGCCGCCTGCGCGGCGGTCACCTCGGGGTCGTCGCTCCCGAGCAGCGCGGTGACGGGGCAGGCGAGCACGCCGCCCGGCCGGTGCCGGTAGGTCTCGTCGACCCGGTAGTCGTTGCGTACGGCGGGCAGGGTCAGCGCGCGGATGTCCGGATCGTCCATGAGCTCCCGGTCCACGCCGCCGAGCCGGACCAGCTCGTCCACCAGCTCGTCGTCGGAGCGGGCGTGCGTGTCGCCGGGGCGGTGCTCGTGAGGGGCGTGCCGGCCGGAGGCGAACAGGTGCGTCACGCCCCTGCCCCTGGCCTCCAGCGCGCGGGCCACCTCGTACGCGATCAGCGCCCCCATGCTGTGCCCGAACAGCGCCACCGGCCGGTCGAGCAGCGGCGCCATGGCGTCGGTGACGAGCTTGGCGAGGTGGACGGCGTCGTCCACGAGCGGGGCGGCGCGGTGATCGCCGTGTCCCGGGTACTGCACGGCGCGTACCTCGACGGAGTGCGGCGCGTCCCCGTGCCAGCTCCGGTAGAAGCTCGCGGAGCCGCCCGCGTGCGGGAAGCAGAACAGCCGCAGCCCGGCGTACGGCCTGGGCCGGTAACAGTGGAACCAGTTCATGTGAGCTCCGCGGCGGACAGGGGTCGTGGTGCCGTCTGGACCAGCAGTTCGGGCCGGCCGATCGCGGCGGTGGCGTCGAGCCAGAGGCGGCTGAGCGTCAGGTGGTACTGGCCCTGGCGCAGCGGATCCCGCCCTTCCTCGACGTCCTGGCGCAGCTCCGACAGCGCCCGCCGGACGCCGTCGGGCCACACGGAGGTGACGATGTCGTGGAAGGTGGGCGCGTGCGCCGGTCCGATGGTGGTGGCGCTGGGCAGGCGCAGGTGGTCCGCGCCGGTGTCGAAGCGGTCGTCGGCGTCGCGGCCGACGTACATGCGGGGGCTCCACACGAGCGGGCCGTGCGTGTTGACGAGGGTGAGGCTGCCGCCCTCCGTCCCCACGGTGACGCGGTGGAGCAGGTGCAGGTGGGCGTCGGGGTCGTTGGGGGCGATCTGGTTCTGCACCCGGAGGGTCAGCGGCACGCCGCCGACGGTTCCGGTGAGGCAGGTGAACGGTGTGCCGGGGGCCGTGGCGGTGAACGTCCACGGGCGTAACGCGCCCAGGGCCCGGCCGAGGATGTCGAACAGGGCGTAGGCGACGTGGACGCTGCAGGCGGCGTCCACGTAGAGGGGCCGCTGGAGCTCGAACAGGCGGCGGGCGGTCTCGATGAACCGGCGTACCGGGTCAAGGTGGACGTACAGGGTGTTCACGTGGTGCACGGCGGAGGCGGCCCGGGCGGTGCGCAGGCAGCGGGCCAGCTCGTCGGCGTGCAGCGGATGCTCCTGCAGCACGTGCACGCCGCGGGCCAGCAGGGCGCCGGCCAGCTCGCTGCCCTCTCCCCCGACGACGCCCGACCGTACGACCACGCAGGCCAGGTCCGCGAGCTCGGGCACCTGGTCGGGGTCCGTGAGCAGCGGAACCCCGTGCTCCTCGGCGTACGCGGCGGATCGGGCGCTGCCGCGGGCGAGGACGCCGGTCAGCTCGAAAGGGCCGTCCCGCAGCGCGGAGAGGTAGACCTGGCCGAACTTGGTCCCGCACACCACCACCCGCTTCACAGCGCGCCCTCCTCGAACACCGGCGCGACCAGGTCGATCGGCGCCACCGCCTCGGTGATCTCGATCTTCGCCACGGGCTCCAGGTCCGCCAGCACCCGGGCCGGGTCGAGCACGGCGTCGGCCTGGTGGAGCCCCGCCGCCACCTCGCCGCGGAGCACCGCCATGGCCGCGTGCGCGGCGACCGCGGCGGTGAGCGCGTAGGAGTCGTGGGTGCGCAGTGCCAGGGTGCGGGTGCCGTGCGGGCCGCTGAGCTGGAAGAGCAGGACATAGTACGGGGTGCGCCCGGCCAGTTCGAGCTCGGCCGCGCGCGTCAGGTCCGCGGCCCGGCCGGCGGTGCTCGCGGCGGCGAGGACGCCGTCGCCGGTGATGACGTTGTACCAGCGGGCCTCCGCCAGCCCGAGCTCCCCGGCCACCCGCTCCGCCTCGGCGCTCAGGTAGGGGTAGGCGGTGACCGGCCCTGGGAAGTAGGGGAGCTGGACGTCGTGGACGGGGGTCAGGGCGCGGGCGACCCTGGCGCCGTCGCGCCACGCGGCCAGCGCGGCGCCCCGCTCCTCCTGGCCGGCCAGCAGGAAGTCACCGGCGGCGGCGGGAGTGAGCCGGTCCAGCCCGCCGGTGTAGACGTCCAGCCGAAGCCCGGCGTTCGGGGAGGCGAGGGCGGCCAGGTGGCGGGGTACGAGTCCGGTGAGGCCGGGGAGCATTCCCGCCGACAGCACCGCCGTACGTCCCTGCGTGCCCGCATCGGCCTGGGCGAAGGCGGCGGCGTCACCGGCGGCGTCCACGTAGTCGGCCCCGGCGGCGAACGCGGCCCGCGCCACCCGGTCCCGCAGGAGGTAGGAGGGGCCCGCGCAGTTCACGACGACCTGGCAGCCCGCGCAGAAGCGGGCGAGCTCGGCCGCGTCGAGCGCGTCCACCTGCCACGCCTCGCCGTGCCCGCCCAGCTCCGCTTCGACGAACCGCCGGGCCGCCGCCCCGTCCCGCCCGCCCACGCGCAGCCCCGGGTGATCGGCGAGCAGGCGGGCCGCGGTGCCGCCGACCGCGCCGTAGCCGCCGAGCACGCCGATCACGCGGTCACCTCGGTCACCAGCTTCGCCACGTCGGCCGCGTACGGCCCGCTGAGGCAGCTGAAGTGGTCGCCCTCGATGTCGAGCGCGGTGAGCCGGCCCAGGCAGAGGTTCTGCCAGAAGTCCGTCATGTCGTCCTGCAACGTCGGCACGAGGTTGGTGACGCCGCGCTGGCGGAGGAACGTGATGTCGCCCGCGTACGGCTCCGGGTCGTAGTGGGTGACGGCCGTGAAGCTCTGCCGGAAGACCCGGTAGGCCAGCTCCACCCGCTCCTGCGGATGGCCGAGGGCGCGGGCGACGGCGGCCAGCCGGTCCGTGGGTGAGGTGGCGGCCAGTTCGGCGAAGTGGCGGCCGATCTGCGCGAGGCCGGGATCCGCGCTGCCGGCGAGCGCGGCCAGGCTGCCCTCGGGCACGTGTCCGGGCGACGACTCCAGCACGACCCTCAGAGCCCCGGCGAGGTCCCCGGCGGGGTGGCCGAGCCGCGCCGGGTCCAGGCCGCAGGCCTGCGCGAATCCGTACTCCAGCATGAGCTCGTCACTGATCCGGTAGGGGAAGCGGGAGCTGCTGATGACGGTGAGCCCGTCGACGACCGCGCCGCTCTCGGTGAGCCTGCGGGCGACCTCGGTGGCGATGAGGCCGCCCATGCAGTAACCCACGATGTGGTAGCCGGCCGCGCCCCCCTCGATCAGGAGCCGCGCGTACGATCCGGCCAGCGATTCCACCGTTTGCGCGGGGTCCAGCTCCAGGTAGCGTTCCGCGTCGTTGATCACGAGGCCGAGCAGCGGCGTCCCGGAGAGCTCGGGGACGAGCGCCCGGTACGGGGTCAGGGTGCCGGTGCCGTCGTGCAGCAGCACCCGCACCGAACCGCCCTTCGTCCCGTCCCCGGACAGGCGTACCAGCGGGCTGGCGTGCGTTCTCGGCAGCCCCTGCTCGCGGTCGTCGCGGGCCTGGCGGAGGTGGGCGGCCAGCGCGGCGACGGTCGGCTGGTTGACGAGCTGGCGGACCAGGCTGTCCCAGTAGAAGCCGCTCGCCTCTTCCAGCTCCTCGCGCACCCGCCCGGCCAGGCGGGTGACCAGCAGGGAGTCGCCGCCCAGCGCGAAGAAGTCCTGGTCGCGGTGGACGCGCGGGAGCCCGAGCAGCTCGGCCCAGAGGGCGGCCAGCCGCCGTTCGAGGTCGTCGCGCGGCTCCTCGCCGCCGGCCGCGCTCTCACCGGCCGTGCTGGGCAGGAGGGTACGCAGCCGCGCCCGGTCGATCTTGCCGTTGTCCGTCAGCGGCAGCTCGTCGACCACCTGGACGTGGGCCGGGAGCATGTAGTCGGGCAGCCGCTCGGCGAGGAACGCCCGCAGCTCCGCCAGGTCGATCCGCTCACGGTCGTCGGGGAAGCGGGCCGCGAAGACGCACTGCCCGAGGGACACCAGCGGGTCGCCCGGCCCGGGCAGGCAGGCGAGGGTACGGGCGCCTGCCCCGCGCAGCAGGTCCAGCCACTCGTCACGGGTGACGAACGTCCGGTCGCGGCCCTGCCGCACGTCGGCGTAGTCGTGCGGGTTCATCAGGAACTCCATCGAGCTCATGATCTGGACGTGCTCGCGGGTGGTCTCGATGAACACCAGCCACCCGCCGGGCACCAGCAGCTCGCGGAACCTGGCCAGCACGGCGGCGGCGTCGTGGGAGTTGTGCAGGACGTTGGCGCAGAGGATGACCTCGAAGGAGTTCGGCTCGTAGCCCTGGGCGCGGTAGTCGGCGTTGATGTCAAACAGGCCGTACCGCACCCACGGGTGGTCCGCGAACCGTTCGGCGGCCTGGGTGAGGAAGAACCGCGACAGGTCGGTGAAGACGTACTCGACCTGGTGTCCGGCCAGCTCCGGGATCAGCTCGGCGCTGGTGCCGCCCACGCCCGCGCCCGCTTCCAGGACGCGCAGCGGCCCGCCGGTGTGGTGCTCGGCCACGCGGCCGACCACCGCGCGCACGATGCGGTTGACGTACCGGCTGAGCACGTTGTCCTTGTACGCGCCCTCGGCCGTCCCCACGTCACCCTCGGGGAACAGCAGCTCGCGGGCGTCGAGCTCGCCGCGCATCAGCTCGGGCAGGTGCGTGGTGCTGACCCGCAGGAACCTGACCAGCTCGGCCCCGTAGTCGAGCCCCTCGGTCAGGATCCCGACCCGGCGCCACAGCGGCTCCACGCCGGTGTCCCCGCGCAGGTTCCGGTACCGCCCGTCGGGGTCGCGGTCGAGCCGGCCGCGCTCGTGCAGCGCCGTGAGCCAGCGCCGGACGAGCCGGTGGTGGTCCGGCGCGACCCGCGCGGCGGCCAGGATCTCCTCGAGCGCGTGGCCGTCCGCGGTGGTGAACAGGCCGCCCGTACGGAGCGCCGCCGCCATCGACGCGAGCGCGATCTCGTCGAGCGTCTCGGCCACCGCCACGACGCGGGCCAGATCGACGCCCTCCAGGGCCGCGACCGCCGCCACCTCGGCCACACCCGCGACATCGAGCCCGCCACCCTCAGCCTCCGCGTCCGGTGCGCCGTTGTCCTTGCAGGCGGCGGCCTGAGCGAAGGCGATCAGGCGGCGTTCCAGCGCGCGGTCGCCGTCCACGATCACGGTCCCGGCCGCGACCGCGGGGTGTGCCTGCAGCGCGGTCTCCACCTCGGCCAGCTCGATCCGATGGCCGCGGATCTTGACCTGCGAGTCCTCCCTGCCGAGGAACTCGATGTTGCCGTCAGGCCGGTAGCGGCCGAGGTCGCCGGTGCGATAGAGGCGCTCGCCGCCGTGGCACACGAAGCGCTCGGCGGTCCTGCCCTCATCGCCGAGGTAGCCGATCGCCACGCCGGAGCCGCCGATGAACAGCTCTCCCGGCACCCAGTCGGGGCAGGGTCGCATGGCGGCGTCGAGCACGTGGAAGGTCTGGTTGGCCAGCGGCTTGCCGTACGGGACGCTCACCCAGCCGGGCAGCGCGTCGCCGACGGGGTGGTAGATGGACCAGATCGCGGCCTCCGTGGCCCCGCCCAGGCTGATCACGTCCAGTCCCGGCACGCGGCGGCGGATCTGGCCGGGCAGCGCCACCGGGATCCAGTCGCCCGACAGCATCGCCAGCCTCAGCGTGGGCAGCGCCACCGCGGGCTCCGCGTCCAGGTAGTGCTGGAGCATCTGGAGCTGCGCGGGCACCGAGTTCCACACGGTGACCCCGTGCCCGGCGGTGAGCTCGGCCCAGTGGGCCGGGTCGCCCCGGCGTGACGGGTCCGGCAGCACGAGGGCCGCCCCGACGGCGAGCGGTCCGAAGATGTCGTAGACCGACAGGTCGAACCCCAGGCCGGCCAGCCCGAGCACGCGGTCGTCCGGGCCGACGCCGAAGCGGGCGCTGATGTCGTCGATGGTGTTGCGGGCGGCCCGATGGCTGATCATCACGCCCTTGGGCACGCCCGTCGAGCCGGAGGTGTAGATGACATAGGCCAGATCGTCAGGATGCCGCCGGACGCCGTCCCCGGCGTGGGCCAGCGAGAAGGCGTGGCCGGCGATCCAGTCGTGCTCGGCGTGGGTCGGCGGGAGGGTGTCGACGGCGATCCAGTCGTGCTCGGCGTGCCAGGACTGCGTGAGCACCAGGCGGGCCGAGGCGTCGGCGAGGATGCGGTCGCGCCTCGCCGGTGGCTGCCCGGTGTCGACGGGCAGGTAGGCGCCGCCGGCCAGCAGCGTGCCGAGCACGGCCACGACCTGCTCGACCCCCTTGTCCATGACCACGGCGACGATCTCGCCGGGCTGGTGCCCCACCTCGCGCAGCGCCCGCGCCACCCCGGCGGCCCGGCCCAGCAACTCGCCGTACGTGATCGAGCCGGCGCCCGTGACGACGGCGGTTCGTTCCGGTGTGCGGCGTGCCTGGGCCACGACCTCCTCGTGCAGCAGCCCGTCCGGGAGCGGCGCGGCGGTGGCGTTGACGAGGGCGCGGCGGCGCGCCTGCGCTCCGGGCAGTTCGACGGGGTCCTCCGACGACCAGGCCTCGTCCGAGGACAGGCCGTGCAGGAGCGCGGTGAACGCGGCGAACATGTCGTCCACGAGCCCTTCGGGGAACACCCCCGCGCGCACGTCCCAGTTGACCAGCAGCGCGTCGCGGTGCTCCTTGACCTGGCAGTCGATCCACACCTGGGGCGTCTGGCTGATGCCGTACTCCGGCGTGCCGTGCTCGGCGTCGTCACGGCCGAGGCCGATGGCGCTGGTGAACACCACCGGCATCAGCGCGGCGTCCCGGCCGCGCCGGCGGGCCAGCTCGCGAATGACCTCGATGCCGCCGCAGCGGCGGTGCTCCATGTCGGCGAAGAGCTGCCGGCCGATGGCGTGGGCGCGCTCGGCGAAGGACCGGCCGGGCGTGGTGTCGACGGCGAGCAGGTTGAGCGTGGTGAAGTCGCCGACGACCCGGTCGATGTACGGGTGCAGCGGCGGGCGGTCGAGCAGCGTCAGGTTGAGCGTGAACCTGGGCCGCCGGCTCCACCTCCCGATGACCTCGGCGTAGGCGGCCAGCACGGCCTGCGACGGCGTGATGCCGGCCGCGGCGGCCCGGGTGCGTAACCGCGCCCATTCCGCCGGCTCCACCCTGCTCTCCCACCGCCCGAACCGGGCGTCCACGGCGGCCTGGTCGAGCGCGGGCAGTTCGGGCGCGGGCGGCAGGTCGTCCATCCGTTCCCACCAGTAGGCGCGATCCCGGTCGTAACGGGCGCTCTCGCGCTGAGCGCGCAGGGCCAGCAGGCAGTCGCGGAAGCTGACCGGGACGGGTGGCAGGTCGGCGTCGGGGTTCTCGTGCAGCAGGTGCAGCTCGCCGAGCAGCAGCTGGATGCTGACGTAGTCGGCGATGAGCAGGTCGATCGAGGCGTGCAGGAGGGCTCCGCGATCGGTGAGCGAGATCCGCAGCTCGAACAGGGGCCAGCTGCCCGCCGGATAGACCGTGTTCGCCATCTCCTCGCGGACGGCGGCGAGCCGCTCCTCCGGATCGGTGCCGCGCAGGTCCGTCACGCGGACCTCGTAACCGGGGACCTCGGCGAGCACCTGCTGGTGACCGTCGGGGTGGATCACGGCGCGGAGCATGTCGTGGCGGGCGATCAGGGCGCGCCACGCGGCCTGCACCCGTTCCGGGTCGAGCCGGGGGAAGGAGACCTCGACGTAGCCGTGGCAGGCGACTCCGCCGTAGCCGAACGCGTCGTTGCGGCCGAGCAGGTAAGCCTGCTGGACGTCGGTCAGCGGGAAGGGGTCGAGGCGGCGTTCGGGCTCGGGCCGGACCGTCTCGGCCTCGGACTCGCGGCGCAGGTGCGCGATGATCTCGGGCTTCGCGCCGATCAGCGCCGCCCGCCGGTCCTCGGTCAGCGCTCCCTTGGGCGCCCGGAAGCGGAGGCTGCCGTCGTCCTCCCACAGCCGGATCCCCGCGGCCTCCATGTCGGCGATGAGTTCGTGTACGGCCGGTGCCTGGGTCACAGCACGCCCTCTTCCGTCTCTTGGGTGTCATCCGCCGTCAGGCCGATCGCCTCGGCGCAGTCGGCGATGGTGGGAGTGGCGAAGAAGCGGCGCAGGGACAGCTCCACGCCGAGCCGCCGCCGTACGATCTCGGCGAAACGGGTGGCGAGCAGGGAGTCGCCACCGAGAGCGAAGAAGCTCTGGCCCCGGCCTGGCGACGGGATCTCCAGCAGCTCGGCCCACAGCTCGGCGAGCAGCGCCTCCGTGCCCGGGCGTGGGGGGTCGTCATCCGGCAGAGGTTCCAGCCGGGTGGACAGAGCACCCCTGTCGATCTTGCCGTTGGCGGTCAGCGGCAGCCGATCCAGTACGGTGATCGTCGGCGGGACGGCGTAGCCGGGCAGCCGATCGGACAGGAACGAACGCAATTTGTCGAGATCGACGTCCTCAGGGGTGACGAAAGCGGCCAACCGGCGCTGCCGCCGATCTCCCACCGCGACTGCCACCGCACGGGCCACCTGCGGAGACGCCTCCAGGGCTGCCTCGATCTCCCCAAGCTCGATCCGATGCCCCCGGATCTTGACCTGGTGATCGGCTCGTCCCAGGAACTCCAGCGTCCCGTCCGGCCAGTACCGGCCCAGGTCCCCGGTCCGATACCAACGCTCGCCGCCGCTCTCGACGAACTTGGCCGACGTCGTCTCCGGATCTCCCCGATAACCGATGGCGATGCCGGCACCGCCGATCCACAACTCCCCCGCCACCCAGTCCGGACAGTCCCGGCCACGCCCGTCCACCACCCGGTAGCGCTGATTACGCAGCGGCAACCCGTAAGGAATCGACGTCCAATGTGCCGGGACCTGATCCACCTCCCACGCGTTCGACCAGATCGCCGCTTCCGTCGCGCCGCCCAACGCCACCAACCGGCACTCACCTTGGGCCGCCAGCCGCGCATGCAGGTCCAGCCCCACCCAGTCACCCGACACCAACGCCAGCCGCAAACTCGGAGCTGTCGTGTGCAGGAGCATGTCGAGCAAGGTCGGGACGGTGTTCCAGATCGTCACCCCGTGCGCGGCGCACAATCGGGCCCAAGCCTGCGCATCCCGCCGCTCCTCCTCCTGCGGCAGGACGAGCGCACCGCCTGCCGACAGCAGGCCGAAGATGTCGAAGACGGACAGGTCGAAGTCCAGCGCCGAGACCGCCAGGACCCGATCGTCCGGACCTACGCCGAAACGCTGGTTGATGTCCTCGATCGTGTTGAGTGCCGCCCGATGAGAGACCTCCACTCCCTTCGGCTCTCCGGTCGACCCCGACGTAAAGATCACGTATGCCGACATATCCGGCGCGACCATCACCGGCTCAGCCAGCCCCTGCGCCGCCTCGGGCAGACCAGTCAGGACATGGCACGCACCCGCCCGCGACAGGATCCGCTCCCGCCGGGCGACCGGCTGATCCACCCCCACCGGGACATACACCCCACCAGCGGCAAGGACACCCAAGACAGCCGCGACCTGGTCCGGTCCCTTCGGCAGCACCACCCCCACCGCATCGCCCGTTGCGACCCCAGCCGCCCGCAGATGCCCCGCCACCTGCAACGCCTGATCCGCCAGCGCGCCATACGACACCACCTGACCGTCAGCGATCAACGCCGCCCGATCCGGCTCACGGGCGGCCCACCCGAAGAACCCCTCGTGCAACACACCCTCCGGCAACGGACCCGAAGTGGCGTTCACCCGCTCCCGCACCACCACCTGCCCAGCAGGCAACCCCACCGGAGCAGCAACCGACCAATCCCCCTCCGCCAGCCACTCCAACAGCTCCCCGTAGGCGGCGAACATCGCGTCCAGCGCACCCGGCGCGAACAGCTCCTCCACCGCGTCCCACCGGACCAGCAGGTCGCCCTCGATCTCCCCCACCTGGCTGTCCAGCCAGACCTGCGGGGTCTGCGACACGCCCCAGACCTGCTCGGCGAAGGAGGGGCCGAACGCGCCGCCGCCGGCGACGCCGAGCGTGCTGGTGAACACGACCGGCATGGTCATCTCGATCGAGTCGCTCCGCCTGGCCAGCTCCCGCATCACCCAGACCGCCGACACCTCGCCGTGTTCGAGCCCGCGCCACACCTCTTCCTGCAGCCCGCGCGCCCCGCCCAGCCAGCCGGCTCCCGACCGGTAGCCGGCGAGGAGGAGGGAGGTGAAGTCGCCGAGCACGCGGTGGATGTCGGGGTGGACCTCCCGCCTGTCGAACAGCGTGAGGTTGAGCGTCAGCGCCTCCTGGCCGCTCCACCTGCCCAGGACCTCGCCGAAGGCGGCGGCCAGCACGGTGGCGGGGGTCAGCTCGTGCCGCCTGGCCAGATCCGTGATCGTACGCCACCGCTCGGCCGGTATCCGGAGCTCGCGGCGGGCGAACCGGGGCCGGTCGATCATCGCCGGGTCCACGCGCAGCGGCAGCCTCGGGGCGGGTGGCAGTTCGGGCAGCCGGCCGGCCCAGTATTCCTTGGCCGTCTCGAAGACCGCGGGATCGGGCTCCTGCGCGAGCACGTAGTCGCGGAACGACACCTCGATCGGCGGCAGGGCGGTCTCGGGGTCGTGGTAGAGCTGGTCGAGTTCGGCGAAGAAGACCATCATGCTGAGCGCGTCGACGATGATGTTGTCGAAGCTGACGCCGAGCCGTACCCCGCCGTCGTGGCGGGCGGCCCGCGCGTCGAACAGCGGCCAGCTGGACACGTCCAGCACCTGGTGCGACATCTGCTCGCGCAACTGCTCGACGCTGTCGACGGCGGCGACGGCGAAGCGCGGCACCTCGGGCAGGATGTGCTGGAGCCCGTCCTGGTCGAAGACCGCGCGCAGCATCTCGTGCCGCTCGATCAGCAGGTTCCAGGCCGTTTCCAGCCGTTCGAGGTCGATGTCGCCGTCGAACTCGGTGTAGAAGTGGCAGCCCACGCCGCCGAGCGTGAAGTGCTCGGCCCGGCCGAGCCAGTAGGCCCGCTGCACCTCGGTGGGCGGGAACGGGTCGTGCCGGTGCTCGATGTCCGGGACCAGCACGGGAGCGGGCGCAACCGCCTCCCCCACGGTGAAGGTGGCCGCGAAGTCCGCCAGCACGGGAGTCTCGAACAGCAGGCTCAGCCTGGCGTCGGCGACGCCTTCCGCACGCAGGCGCGCGATCATGCGGGTGGCGAGCAGGGAGTCGCCACCGAGAGCGAAGAAGCTGTCCGTGCGCTGTACGGCCGGGAGTTCGAGCAGGTCGGCCCAGATCTTGGCGAGCACGGTCTCGGCCGGTCCTACGGGCGGCTCCTGGACGATGCTCTCCGCTGCCTCGCCGATCAGGGCGGTGAGTGCACTTCTGTCGATCTTGCCGTTGGCGGTCAGCGGCAGCCGGTCCAGCGCGGCGATCGTCGGTGGGACGGCGTAGCCGGGCAGCCGATCGGACAGGAACGAACGCAGCTTGTCCAGATCGACGTCCTCAGGGGTGACGAAAGCGGCCAACCGGCGCTGCCGCCGATCCCCCACCGCGACCGCCACGGCGCGGGCCACCTGCGAAGATGCCTCCAGGGCTGCCTCGATCTCCCCAAGCTCGATCCGATGCCCCCGGATCTTGACCTGGTGATCGGCCCGTCCCAGGAACTCCAGCGTCCCGTCCGGCCAGTACCGGCCCAGATCCCCGGTCCGATACCACCGCTCACCCCCGCTCTCGACGAACTTGGCCGACGTCGTCTCCGGATCACCCCGGTAACCGACCGCTACCCCGGCGCCGCCGATCCACAACTCCCCTGCCACCCAGTCTGGGCAGTCCCGGCCGCGCCCGTCCACCACCCGGTAGCGCTGATTACGCAGCGGCAACCCGTAAGGAATCGACGTCCAATGCGCCGGGACCCGGTCCACCTCCCACGCGTTCGACCAGATCGCCGCCTCCGTCGCCCCACCCAACGCCACCAACCGGCACTCGCTCTGAGCGGCCAGCCGCGCGTGCAGGTCCAGGCCCACCCAGTCACCCGACACCAACGCCAGCCGCAAACTCGGAGCCGTGGTGTGCAGGAGCATGTCGAGCAAGGTCGGGACGGTGTTCCAGATCGTCACCCCGTGTGCGGCGCACAGCTCCGCCCAGCGTTGGGCATCGCGCCGTTCGCTCTCTTCGGGCAGTACCAGCGCGCCGCCCACGGACAGCAGGCCGAAGATGTCATACACCGACAGGTCGAAGTCCAACGCCGAGACCGCGAGGACCCGATCGTCGCGGTCCACGCCGAAACGCTGGTTGATGTCCTCGATCGTGTTCAACGCCGCCCGATGAGAGACCTCCACCCCCTTCGGCTCGCCCGTCGACCCCGACGTGAAAATCACGTATGCCGACATATCCGGCGCGACCATCACCGGCTCAGCCAGCCCCTGCGCCGCCTCGGGCAGACCAGTCAGGACATGGCACGCACCCGCCCGCGACAGGATCCGCTCCCGCCGGGCGACCGGCTGATCCACCCCCACCGGGACATACACCCCACCAGCGGCAAGAACACCCAACACCGCCGCGATCTGATCGGGCCCCTTCGGCAGCACCACCCCCACCGCATCGCCCGTCACGACCCCAGCCGCCTGCAGATACCCCGCCACCTGCAACGCCTGATCCGCCAGCGCTCCATACGACACCACCCGGCCATCAGCGATCAACGCCACACGATCCGGCTCACGGCTGGCCCACCCGAAGAACCTCTCGTGCAAAACGCCTTCCGGCACCGGCCCCGAAGTAGCGTTCACCCGCTCCCGCACCACCACCTGCCCAGCAGGCAACCCCACCGGAGCAGCAACCGACCAATCCCCCTCCGCCAACCACTCCAACAGCTCCCCGTAGGCGGCGAACATCGCATCCAACACACCCGGCGCGAACAACTCCTCCACCGCGTCCCACGCCAGATGCAGCCCGTGGTCGTACTCGTTGATCTGGTGATCGAGCCACACCTGCGGCGTCTGCGTGATCATCCAGCCGGGAGCGCCGAAGGCCTCGCGTACCTCCGGGACGATCAGTTCGGTGCCCAGGTTGCAGGCGAACACCACCGGAGCCCCGGTGTGCTCGCCGCCGCGGGCGAGGTCGCGGAGCACTTCGACGCCGGAGTACCCCGTGTGGCGCGCGTCGGCGCGGAAGCGGGCCTGCAGGGTTCTGGCGCGCTCGGCGAACGGCTGCGCCTCGGACAGGTCGGCGGCCACCAGGATCAGGTTGGTGAAGTCCGCGACCAGGTGGGCCACGTCCGGATGCACGGTCTCGTCCCGGTCGAACAGCGGCAGGTTGAGGAGGAAGCGCGGTTCGCCGCTCCACGCGGCGAGCACCTCGGCGTAGGCGGTGGCCAGCACCATGGCGGGGGTCAGCCCGTACGCGCGGGCCTGCTCCTGGATCCGCCGCCACGAGTCGAGGGACAGCCACCTCTCGCGCCGGACGAACCGGGGCCGGGCGATCCGGCCGGGCTCCACGGCGAGGGGCAGCTGGGGCGCGCCGGGGAGCTCGTCCAGGCGGCCGCGCCAGTACTCCTGGTCCCGTACGCGCCGCGCCGCGCGTTCGGCGTCGCGGGCCGCGAGATATCGGGGGAACGAGCAGGCCAGCTCGGGGAGCGGCCGGTCCGGGTCCAGGTAGAGCATGGCCAGGTCCCGCAGCAGGATCTGCAGCCCGAGCACGTCGGCGACCAGGAAGTCCACCTCGAAGTGCACCCTGGAGCGGCCGCCCGGCAGCAGCGACAGCCGCACGTCGAAGACCTCGCCCCTGGAGGCGTCGAAACGGCGGTGCGACAGCCGTCCCCTGACGGCCTCGGCGGCCTCCTCCCCGAGCTCCGTCAGGTCGTGCACGGTCAGGCCGGGCCAGGGGCTGGTGTCCGTGATCTGCTGGGTGCCGTCGTCGTGGAAGATCGCGCGCAGCATGCCGTGCCGGTCGATCAGCGCGCGTACGGCCCGCTCCAGCCGCGCCGGGTCGATGCCGGAGCCGTCGAACTCCAGGTACGCGTGGCAACCGACACCGCCGATGACCTGCCCGTCGCCGCGCCCGATCCAGTACGCCAGCTGGACCGGAGTGAGCGGGAACGGCGCCGCCTCGTCCACGACCGGCTCCGGCGCGGGGACCTCCACGGGCGGCGACAGTCGCGAGCTGACCAGCGACCACCAGGCCGCGAGCGTGAACTCCGTCGCCAGCTCGCTGAAAGCGATGCCGGCCCCGGCGCGCCGCCACCGCCCGGCCAGCCGCATCGCGCGGAGCGAGTCGAGCCCCAGGCTGATCAGGTCGGCGTGGTCGGTGACCGCCGAGGGGTCGAGGTCGAGCTGGCCCGCGATGTCGGCGCGCATCGAGTCGAGGGTCGGCGGAGAGGTGGAAGGGGCATGGGGAACGACGGCTTTGTCCGACACGAGAGAACCCGCCTATCGAGTAGTGCCTGCATCACGCCCGCGGCCGGGTGCGGACCCGGCCGCGGGTTCGTCAGAGGTTCGCGTTGGCCGCCTGCAGCCTCCGGGCGAGGCCGGCCGGCGTCGGCTCCTCGAAGATGTCCTTGAGCTTGAGCCGGATCTGGGTCTCCCGCTTGATCTCCTGCAGCAGCTTGACCGCCAGCAGCGAGTGCCCGCCGAGCGCGAAGAAGTGGCTGTTGGGGCCGAGATCGGTGCGGTTGAGCATGACCTTCCAGAGCGCCACCAGGGAGTCGACCAGCTCGTCCCCGCTCTCGGACGGGAGTTCCTCCTCCACGCTGTTCTCGGCGTCGCGCAGCTCCGTGGCCAGGCGGCGGAGGGCGGGGTAGTCGACCTTGTCGTTGCCCGTCATCGGGAACGCGTCCACGGTCACGTACTCCTGGGGGGTCGCGGCGTACGGGAGGGAGGCGCTGGCGTGCTCCCACAGCTCCGAGGTGACCTCGGGGCGCTCCGGAGCCACCACGAAGGCCCACAGGACGGCGTCGGCGCTGGGGTCGCCGACGACCACGACCGCGGCGGCCCTGACGTCCGGGTGGGTCAGCAGCACCCCCTCGACCTCGGCGAGCTCGATCCGGTTGCCGCGCAGTTTGATCTGGCGGTCGAGCCTGCCGAGGATCTCCAGCCGGCCGTCGGACGTCCACTGGGCCAGGTCGCCCGTGCGGTAGGACCGGCCGTACTGGGGGTGCTCGCCGAACCGCTCGGCGGTCAGCTCCGGGCGGTTGTGGTAGCCGATGGCCACCCCGTCGCCGGCGATGCAGAGCTCGCCCCGGGTCCCGATCGGCAGCGGGCGGCCGTCGGGGGCGGAGACGTACACCTTGGTGTTCGCGATGGGCACGCCCACATCGACGCGGCCGGCAGCCGGGTCGATGCGGCCGGAGGTGGACCAGATCGTGGTCTCCGTGGGGCCGTACACGTTGTAGAGCTCGCACCCGGTCGCGGACAGCCGTTTGGCCAGGACGGCGGGCATCGGCTCGCCGCCGCAGAGCACGCGGCGGCCGGCCAGCTGCCCGGCCACCTGGTCGATGACCAGGCGCCAGGTGGTCGGCGTGGCCTGGGCGACGGTGACCTCGTAGCGCCGCAGCGCCTCCGCGAGGGGTTCGCCCTGGGTGCGGGCGTCGTCCGGCGCGACGGCCAGCCGCGCGCCCGTCGTCAGGGGCAGGAACAGCTCCAGAGCGGAGATGTCGAAGCTGAACGTGGTCAGCCAGAGCACGGTGTCCTCCGCGCTCACGGCCAGCTGGTGCGCGAAGTGCGCGATCAGGTTGGCGAGGCTGTAGTGGTCGATCAGCGTGCCCTTGGGGAGCCCGGTGGAGCCGCTGGTGTAGATGAGGTACGCGCAGTCCTCCGGCCTGACGCTGCTGAACGCCGTCACCGTGCCGGAGACCGGCGTCACCGAGTCGACGGGCACGAGCGGCAGGACCGTACGGTCGCCGGAGACGACGATCCCCTCGCCCGCGAGGACCACGGCGGCGCCCGCGTCGTCGAGCTGGTAGTCGAGCCGCTGCTGGGGGTGGTCGGGTTCGAGCGGCAGGTACGCCGCCCCGGCGAGCCACACGCCGACGGCGGCC
>NZ_JBSFTC010000154.1:0-25597 GCF_053590415.1 Nonomuraea sp. NPDC003201 | reverse complement strand
TCTGGCTGCGCCGCGACCCGCCGGCCGTCGCGGCCGTGCCACCGCACCCGGGCCCGCTCCGGGTGCTGGAGGTTCGCGGGCTGAGCGCGGGCGGGGTACGGGGGATCGACCTGCGCGTCGAGCGCGGCTCGTTCACGGTCGTGACGGGCGCGGTCGGCTCGGGCAAGACCACCCTGGTACGCGCCCTGCTCGGCCTCCTGCCGCTGGACGAGGGCACGATCTCGTGGAACGGCGTGCCCGTCAGCGACCCGGGCACGTTCCTCGTCCCCGGCCGGGCGGCGTACGCGAGCCAGGTGCCGAGGCTGTTCTCCGAGACCCTGCGCGAGAACCTGCTCCTCGGCCGGCCCGCGACCGACGCCGAGATCGGGCGGGCGCTGGAGCTGGCCGCGTTCGAGCCGGACCTGGCCGCGATGCCCGACGGCCTCGACACGGTGGTGGGGCCGCGCGGGGTGCGGCTGTCCGGCGGGCAGGTGCAGCGGGCCACCGCGGCCCGCGCCCTCGTCCGCGACCCGGACCTGCTGGTCGTGGACGACCTGTCGTCCGCGCTCGACGTCGAGACCGAGCGGCTCCTGTGGGAGCGGATCGCCGGCCACGGCACCCTGCTGGTCGTCTCCCACCGGCAGGCCGCGCTCGAACGCGCCGACCAGATCGTGGTGCTCGACCGCGGCCGGGTCGCGGGGCGCGGGCGGCTCGGCGAGCTGCTGGAGAGCTGCCCGGAGATGCGGCGGCTGTGGAGCGCCGAGCGGATCGCCGAGGCCGAGGAACGCACGGGCGACTGAGCGCGCCCGATCTCCGCGCCCGCCCGGTACCAGGGCCGGGGGACGGGCGGGCGCGGAGATCGGGCACCATGGAGGATGTGACAGTGACACGACTGGCCGAGCTGGTCGCGGGCGGAGGCGTGGCGGTGCTCAGCGGAGCGGGCCTGTCGACCGAGTCCGGCATCCCCGACTACCGGGGGCCGACCGGCCGGGCCCGGCGCGCGGAGCCGATGACGTACCAGCGCTTCGTCGGCAGCGCGCAGGCGCGGCAGCGATACTGGGCGCGCAGCCACGTCGGCTGGCGGGAGATCGGCCAGGCCCGGCCCAACGCCGGCCATCAGGCGGTGGCCGAGCTGGAGCGGCGCGGGCTGCTCGCCGGCATCGTCACCCAGAACGTCGACGGCCTGCACCAGGCCGCCGGGGCGCGGCGGGTGATCGAGCTGCACGGCGGCCTCGACCGGGTGGTGTGCCTGTCGTGCCGCGAGCGCACGCCCCGCGCCGAGCTGGAGCGGCGGCTGCGGGCCGCCAACCCCGCCTGGGAGGCCGCCGCCGCCCGGATCAACCCCGACGGCGACGCCGTGCTCACCGACGCGCAGGTCACCGGCTTCCAGGTGGTCGACTGCGTGACGTGCGGCGGGGTGCTCAAGCCCGACGTGGTGTTCTTCGGCGAGAACGTCCCCCGGCCCCGCGTGGACGAGTGCTTCTCCCTGGTGGCGGGCGCGAGCCTGCTGCTGGTGCTGGGGTCGTCGTTGACGGTCAGGTCGGGGCTGCGGTTCGTCACCAAGGCCGCCTCGCTCGGCATCCCCATCGCCATCGTCAACCAGGGGGAGACCGGCGGCGACGCCGACGCCTCGCTCACCCTGGACGCCCCGCTCGGCCCCACGCTGACCGAGCTCACGACCCGGCTGCCGGTCCCGGCACAATAGGGGTCATGCCTCGTACATGCCCGTGCGGCCTGCCCGCCTCCTACCAGGACTGCTGCGGCAGGCTCCACCGGGGCGAGGCGGCGGCCGCCACCGCCGAGCAGCTCATGCGGTCCAGATACAGCGCGTTCGGCGTGGGCGACGCCGCCTACCTGCTGCGCACCTGGCATCCGTCCGCCCGCCCGGCCCGGCTCGACCTGGACAGGAAGACGCGCTGGGTGCGGCTGGAGGTGCTGGAGACGACCGGCGGCAGCGTCGTCCACACCGAGGGCACGGTGCGCTTCCGGGCCCACTACGTCGAACGCGGCAATCCGGGGGAGATGGAGGAGAACAGCAGGTTCGTCCGTTTCGAGGGCCGCTGGGTGTACGCGGGCGCGCTGTGACCCCTCGCTGTGACCCTCATCGGGGCTTGCGCGCGACGGCGCCGGCCAGGGTGTGACGGGACAGGCCGGGCCGGGCGAGGTCGGCGGAGACCGAATGCCATTCCGGCAGCGGCACGAGCCCGGGCTCCAGCAGCTCCAGGCCGTCGAAGCAGGCGAGGATCTCCTCGCGGGTGCGCCACCGGCCGGTGCCCAGGGTCTCGTTGAACAGCTTCTCGGCGGCGTACGCCTGGGCGGACGCCTCGGGGTGCTCCGTGCCCGGGTCGTAGAAGTGGGAGACGGCCAGGTGGCTGCCGGCCGGGAGGCGGGCCATCAGGCGGGCGGCGATCCCGGCCGGGTCCTCGTGGTCGGCCAGGTGGTGCAGGATGCCGAACATCAGCAGCCCCACCGGCTCGCCGAAGTCGATGAGACGTCTGGTCTCCGGGTCGTCGAGGACCGCGTCCGGGTCCCTGACATCGGCCTCGACGACCGTGGTGTCGTCGTTCACGGCCAGCAGCGCGCGGGCGTGGACGAGCACGATCGGGTCGTGGTCGACGTAGACGACCCGGCTGCCAGGAGCGGCCGACTGGGCGATCTGGTGGACGTTGTCCCGCGTGGGCAGCCCGGAGCCGAGGTCCAGGAACTGGCGCAGCCCGGCCCGTGCCGCCAGGAACCTGACCACCCGCCCGAGGAACTCCCGGTTCGCCCGCGCCGCCTCCGCCGCGTCCGGGACGATCTCCAGCGCCCGCAGCGCCATCTCGCGGTCGGCCTCGTAGTTGTCCTTGCCGCCGAGCATGAAGTCGTAGACACGGGAGACGTTGGGCCTGGAGGTGTCGATTCCGCGCGGCGCGCGCTCAGGCCGGCGGTCGACCATGGGGCTCCTTCGGGTACGCACCGTGGTGCGGAGGTGGCGTAAAGCGATCATAGTGTCGCGGTAAGCCAGATTTCCGCAATTTCGGTAAATGCCGGTCATGGAATCCTGTCAAACCCCCGGGGCGTCCGAGGTGACGCGCACGCTGACGGCGCCCGGGACGGGACCGGGCGCCGTGAGGGGCCGGGATGGACGGTCAGGCGTGGCCGAGGACGCGCATGGCGGGCAGGGCGCGGTCGGCGTAGTCGAACAGGGCCTGGTTCTCCCAGCCGTTGCCCGACGCCGGATCCGCCGGGTCCCAGCCGTTGCCCTTGACGCCGGTCCAGGTCGCCTCCCAGGTGAACAGGCCGAGGCCCAGCCCGTCCGGGACCTGCCGGACGATGTCGGCGACCCTGGCCAGCATCGCGGCCTGGCCCTGCGGGGTCGCCGGGTAGCCGGGGTACGGCTCCGCGGAGACGATGATGTTCGGCCAGCCGTCGTCGTCCTCCGCCGTGAACGGGTAGGCCGTCTCCACCACGACCACCGGCCGCCCGTAACGGGTGGCCACGTCGTTGATGTTGGCCTGGAACGTCTCCAGGCTCCCGTGCCAGTACGGGTAGTACGACAGCCCGATCACGTCGTACCGGATGCCGTGGGCGGCGGCGTTGTCGAACCACCACCGGTACAGCCCGTTGTCGCCCCCGTTCGCCAGGTGCAGCACGACCTTGGTCGCGCGCGAGACCCGCTTGACCGCGTCGTACCCGGCGTTCAGCAGGCGGGCGGTGCCCGGCCAGTCGGCGTTGGAGCCGTCCGGCCAGAGCAGGCCGCCGTTGATCTCGTTGCCCACCTGCACCATGTCCGCCGTGGTGCCCTGGCGGCGCAGGGCGGCGAGCACGTCGTAGGTGTGGTCGTACACGGCCCGCGCGAGCTGGTCGAGCGTGAGCGACTCCCACGCGGCGGGCTTGAACTGCTTGCCCGGGTCCGCCCAGGTGTCGGAGTAGTGGAAGTCCACCAGCAGCTTCATGCCCTGCGCCTTGGCCCGCTTGGCGACCGGGAGGATCCGCGCCTTGGTGTTGTAGCCGTCGGCCGGGTTCACCCAGACCTTGAGCCGGATGTAGTTGAGCCCGGCGTCCGACAGGATGCGCAGCGCGTCGCCCTCGCGGCCGCGGGCGTCGCGGTAGACGCCGCCGTACGCCTCCGACTTGGCGAGGCTGGAGACGTCCGCGCCCCTGATCCGCAGCACCCCCGCCTGGGCCGGGTGCGCGACGGTCAGGGACGCGAGCACTAACAGGAGCGTGGTCAGGATGCGTTTCATCGAGGTCTCCCTAGGGGGTGGTGGCGACGACCGTGACCGCGCCGGGCGCGACGGTGACCGATCCTTCGTGCCGTACGCCGTCGAACACGCTGGTCCCGGTCACCCCCTCGACCGTCACGGGCTCGTCGCCGTGGTTGATCAGGAAGACGTGGCGGCCCCGGCGGACGAGTTCGAGGGTGTCGGGGAGGCCGCGCGGCCGGGACACGTCCGCGTGGTCGAGCACCTGGCCGAGGAGCTCGCGCAAGCCGGTGACGGGTGCGGTGGCGAGGTACCAGGCGGAGCCGGCGCCCAGGTCGTGGCGGGTGACGGCGGGGTGTCCCGCGTCGGGTCCGGTGGCGAAGTCCCGTACGGCGACCGCGCCCGCCGGGTGGATCCGCTCGGACCAGATCCGGGCCGTGCCGCCGCCCGCCAGCGTCACCGTCTCGTGCTCGCGCAGCGGGTGGAACTCCTCGATCGACAGGCCCAGGAGCTCGCGCAGCGCGCCGGGGTGGGCGCCCGGATGGATGGTGTCGTGCTCGTCGACGATGCCGGAGAAGTAGGAGACGAGCAGGTTGCCGCCCGCCTCCACGTACCGGTGGAGGTTCTTGGCGGACGCCTCGGTCAGCAGGTACGAGCTCGGCGCCACCACCACCCGATATCCCGAAATATCGGCGGAAGGGTGGACGAAGTCCACCGTGACGTGCTCCCGCCACAGCGCCTCGTAGAAGGCGTCCATCCGCTCCCTGAACGTCAGGTCCACCGACGGCCGCCAGTCCAGCTCCAGCGCCCAGTACGACTCCCAGTCCCAGACGACCGCCACCTCGGCCCGCACCCGGCTGCCCCGCAGCTCGGCCAGCCCGCGCAGGTCGGCGCCCAGCCGGACCACCTCGCGCCACTGCTCGGAGCCGGTCCCCGCGTGCGGCACCATCCCCGAGTGGAACTTCTCGGCCCCGAACCGCGAGGCCCTGAACTGGAAGAACAGCACGCTGTCCGAGCCGCGGGCCACGTGCGCCAGGCTGTTGCGGCGCATCTCGCCGGGGCGCTTGGCGATGTTGCGCGGCTGCCAGTTGACCGCCCCCGCCGAGTGCTCCATGAGCATCCACGGCGCGCCGCCCGCCACCGAGCGGGCCAGGTCGGCGGACATGGCCAGGTCGATGTGGTTGTCCGGCCGCTCGGCCCGGAGGTAGTGGTCGTTGGCGACCACGTCCAGCTCGCGGGCCCACTGCCACAGGTCGGTGGACTTGCAGTTCACGGTGCCGGCGAAGTTCGTGGTCACGGGGATGCCGGGGGTGAGCTCGTGCAGGATGTCGCGCTGGAGCGCGTAGTGCTCGCGGTGCTGGCCGTCGCTGAAGCGGGCGTAGTCGAGGCGCTGGGCCGGGTTGACGACCGTGTGGTTGAACCGGGGGGCGTCGATCTCCGCCCAGTCGGTGTACGTCTGGCCCCAGAACGTGGCGCCCCAGGCCTCGTTCAATGCGGAGACATCCCGGTAGGTGGCTTTCAGCCAGCCGCGCCAGGCCGCCACGCTGTGCTCGCAGTAGCACTCGCCGAGCGGCGCCCCGTACTCGTTGTGCACGTGCCACATGACCACGGCCGGATGCCCGCGATAGTGCTCGGCCAGCGCGCGCACCAGCCGCGCGGTCGCCTCGCGGAAGGCCGGGGCGCTGGAGCAGGCGCTCTGCCTGCCGCCGAACCCGATCCGCGTCCCCTCCCTGGTCACCGGCAGTACGTCCGGATTTTTCCGGATGAACCAGGCGGGCGGGGCGGCGGTCGGCGTGGCCAGGTCGACGGCGACCCCCGCCTCGTGCAGCCGGTCGACGATCTCGTCCAGCCACCCGAACTCGTAGCGCCCCTCCGCGGGCTCCATCAGCGCCCACGAGAACAGGCCCAGGCTGACCAGGTTGACCCCGGCCTCGCGCATCAGGGCCACGTCCTCCTCCAGGATCTCGCGTGGCCACTGCTCCGGGTTGTAGTCGCCGCCAAAGGCGATGCCGGCAGGACGCTCCGGATACATCCATCCCCCTAGAGAAGCTCTTCTGTGAACGTGCACAGTAGCGTCCACCCGGTCTCCCCGGGAACAGCCGCCCTGACTTATCCCGATAATGGCTGATTAACGAGAGCATAACGACCCCTTGACTGGCGTTTCGCGGCTGTTTCACTCTGTGCACGTTCACAGAACTTTCTGGAGGTACGCATGCGCGCCAACCGCCTCGGAGCCGCCCTGGCCGTCGTGCTCACGGCTGCTCTCGCGAGCTGCGGGTCCAGCGAACCCGCCCGAAGCACCGAGGCGGCGCAGAGCCCCACGGCCGCCGCCAAGGGACCGGTCAAGCTGACGTACTGGACCTGGGCCCCCAACATGGACAAGATCGCCGCAGTCTGGAACCAGTCGCACCCGGACATCCAGGTCACGGTCAGCAAGCAGGCGGGCGGTGACGACGCGGCGGCCAAGTTCCTCACCGCGGCCAAGGCCGGCAACCCGCCGGACCTGGTGCAGGCCGAGTACCAGCACCTTCCCTCGTTCGTCGCCGCCGACGCGGTGGCCGACATCAAGGCCGAGACCGCCTCGATCAAGGGCGAGTTCGCCGAGGGCCTGTGGGGCCTGGTCACGCTCGGCACGGAGGGCGTGTACGGGATCCCGCAGGACAGCGGCCCGATGATGCTCTTCTACCGCAAGGACCTGTTCGACAAGTACGGCATCGCGGCCCCCAAGACCTGGCAGGAGTACGCCGACGCCGCGCGCACCGTGCACAGGAAGGACCCGAAGGTGTACCTCGGCACGTTCTCCAGCAAGGATCCGGGAGCGTTCACGGGCCTGGCCCAGCAGGCCGGGGCCCAGTGGTGGTCGATCAGCGGCGAGTCCTGGAAGGTCGGCATCGCCGACGAGCCCACCAAGAAGGTCGCCGACTACTGGGGCGGCCTGGTCAAGGAGGGCGTCATCGACGACATGCCGTTCTTCACCCCCGAGTGGAACAAGGCGCTCAACGACGGCAGGCTGCTCACCTGGCCGTCGGCGGTCTGGGCGCCGGGCGTGCTGGCGAGCAACGCGCCCAAGGCCAAGGGCAAGTGGGCCGCCGCGCCGCTGCCGCAGTGGAACGCGGGCGAGAGCTTCAGCGGCTTCTGGGGCGGCTCGTCCACGGCCGTGTCCGCCAAGACGCCGAACAGGGCCGCCGCCGCCCAGTTCGCCACCTGGATGAACACCGACCCCGCCGCCCTGGACCTGCTGGTCAAGGAGGCCGCCATCTACCCGGCCGCCACCAAGGCCCAGTCGTCGCTCGGCCAGGCGCCCGACTACTTCTCCAACCAGCCCGACTTCTGGCAGCAGGCCGCCGCCGTCTCCGCCGTCGCCCGCGGCTTCACCTTCGGCCCGAACGTCGGCGTGACGTACAACGCCTTCAAGGACAACTTCGACAAGGCCGTGCAGAACAAGTCATCGTTCTCCGACGCGGTCCAGGGCATGCAGGACGCGACCGTCGCCGACATGCGCAAGTCCGGATTCCAGATCGCCTCATGAAGAAGTCCGGGAGGGGGGCGTGGCCGTACCTGTTCCTGACCCCCGCGATCGTGCTGTTCACGCTCTTCCTCGCGGTCCCCATCGGGTACACCGTCTGGCTGGCGACGCGCCGTACCAAGGTGTCCGGGCTCGGGCTGGGCAGGGGCGCGCGGAAGGAGATCTTCGTCGGCTTCGACAACTTCTCCGCCGCCCTGTCCGACCCCGAGCTGTGGCACGGCTGGCTGCGCGTGCTCGGCTACGGCGCGCTGGTGCTGGTCGTGATGCTGGGGCTGGCCCTGCTGTTCGCGCTGCTGCTGGACTCGGCGCGGGTGCGGCTGGCCCGGTTCTCGCGGATCGCGATCTTCCTGCCGTACGCGGTGCCGGGGGTGGCCGCCACGCTGCTGTGGGGCTTCCTCTACCTGCCCTCGCTCAGCCCCATCAGGGACGTCCTGGACATCGACTTCCTCGGCGCGAGCACCGTCACGTTCTCCATGGCGAACGTGGCGGTGTGGGGCGGGACCGGCTTCAACATGCTCGTGCTCTACACCACGCTCCGGGCGATCCCGCGCGACCTGTACGAGGCCGCGCGGCTGGACGGCGCGTCCGAGCTCCAGATCGCCCTGCGGGTGAAGATCCCGATCCTCACCCCGGCGATCATCCTGACCACCGTCTTCTCGATCATCGCGACCATCCAGGTGTTCACCGAGCCCACCGCGCTGCGGCCGCTGACCAACACGATCAGCTCCACGTGGAGCCCGCTCATGAAGGTCTACCGCGACGCCTTCGTCACCGGCGACCTGTACTCGGCAGCCGCCACCTCGATCGTCATCGCGGCGATCTCGCTCGTCATGTCGTTCGGGTTCCTGCGCGTGGTCCGCAACCGCGCCTTCGGGGAGGGCTGATGGCCACGACACACCGCGCGACGGTCGCGCGCACGCCGTGGGGGGTGGCCCCGACCGGGCTGCTCCTGCTCGGCGCGATCTACTGCCTGTTCCCGGTGCTCTGGGTGCTGATCGCGGCGACCAAGTCGCCGGGCGAGCTGTTCACCACCTCGACGCTGGCCTTCGGCACCGGGTTCGCCGACAACGTGACCGAGCTGTTCGCCTACCGGGACGGGGTGTTCTGGCTGTGGGCGGCCAACACGATGCTGTACGCGGGCGGCGGCGCGCTGCTGTCGACCGCGGTCTCGGCGATCTCGGGGTACGCGCTGGCGAAGTTCCGCTTCCCCGGCCGCGACCTCATCTTCAACCTGCTCATCGGCGGCATCCTCGTGCCGGCCGTGGTGCTGGCGATCCCGCAGTACCTGCTGTTCTCCAAGGTCGGGCTGGCCGACACCTACTGGGCGGTCCTGCTGCCGCAGATCCTGCACCCGTACAGCATCTATCTGGCCCGCATCTACGCCACGGCGGCCATCCCCGACTCGCTGCTGGAGGCGGGGCGGATCGACGGGGCCACCGAGTGGCGGCTGATGTACCGGGTGGCCCTGCCGCTGATGGTGCCGGGCATGGTGACGATCTTCCTGTTCCAGTTCGTGGCCATCTGGAACAACTTCCTGCTGCCGTTCATCATGCTCGGCGACGACGGCAAGTTCCCGCTCACGGTGGGCCTGTTCACGCTGCTGGAGTCGGGGGCGAACCAGCCCTCGCTCTACAACCTGATCCTCACCGGGGCCTTCCTGTCGCTCGTCCCCTTGATCGCGCTCTTCCTCACGATGCAGCGATACTGGAAGACCGACCTGTCCTCCGGAGCCGTGAAATGAAGCGCCCTACGATCCACGACGTCGCCGCCGCCGCGGGAGTGTCCCGCGGCACGGTGTCCCGGCTGCTCAACGGCGACAAGTACGTCAGCCCGGCGGCACGCGTGGCCATCGAGCGGGCCATCTCGGAGACCGGCTACGTGGTCAACCGGGCCGCCCGCAGCCTCGTCACCCAGCGCACCGGATCGATCGTGATGGTGCTGTCGGAGCCGCACGAGAAGCTGTTCGAGGACCCCAACTACAGCACGACCATCCGGGTCGCCATCAGGATGCTGGCCGAGCGGGACCTGTCGCTGGTGATGATGCTGGCGGGCGACGAGGGCGACCGCGAGCGGGTGGTCCGCTACGTCCGGGGCGGCCACGCCGACGGGGTGCTGCTGATGTCGACGCACGCCGGTGACCCGTTCATCGACGCGCTGCGTTCGGGTCCGCCCGCGGTCTCCTGCGGCGCCGTCATCGGCAGCGAGGGCGTCATCCCGTACGCCGCCGCCGACGAGCGCCTGGGCGGCCGCCAGATGACCGAATACTTCGTGAACCAGGGCCGCAGGCGCATCGCCATGATCACCGGCCCGATGGACACCCCGGGCGGCATCCAGCGCCTGGAGGGCTTCGCCGACGTGCTGGGCCGCAAGGCGACGAAGAAGCTGATCGCGCACGGGGACTGGACGCAGGCCAGCGGCGAGCGCGCGATGACCGAGCTGCTGGCCCGCACGCCCGACCTCGACGCCGTCTTCGTGGCCTCCGACCTGATGGCCGCCGGCGCCCTGGCCGCCCTGCGGGCGGCGGGCCGCCGGGTGCCGGACGACGTGGCGGTGGGCGGCTTCGACGACTCGTCGGTGGCCCTCTCGACGCACCCGCCGCTGACCACGATCCGCCAGCCGCTGGCGGAGGTGGCGCAGGAGACCGTACGCCTGCTGCTCGCGCTCATCGACGGCGCCGAGCACGTTGATCCGGTGGTACTGCCCACGGAGCTGGTGATCCGCGAGTCGGCCTGATCCGGTGAGCCGCCGGGCGCGTGCCCGACGGCCCGGTCAGCCGGCGTTCGCGTTCTCCTTCCTGCGGGCGTACCAGGTGAGCACCCAGAGCACCAGGCCGAGCGCGAGCAGCACGCCCGCGATCTCGTACTGGCCGGAGGGACGTCCGGAGGACCACGGCAGGACCAGGTACAGGCACGTGATCGCGCCCACCACGGGCAGGACGCGCCCCGCGCTGAAGTGCTCGGTCGCGGCCCGTTCCCTGCGCAGGACGAGAACGGACACGTTGACCAGCGTGAAGACCGCCAGCAGGAGCAGCGAGGTCGTCCCGCCCAGCAACGACACGACCGGGCTGTCGGGACTCAGCGAGACGAACGTGATCAGCCCGAGGGCGATCACGGTGGTGAACACGATCGCCGCCTGCGGTGTGCGCCGCCCCGGGTGCACCTTGGCCAGGAAGGGCGGCAGCACGCCCTGCTTGCCCATGCCGTAGAGCAGCCGGCTGGCCATCAGCATGTTGATCAACGCGGAGTTCGCCACGGCGAACATCGAGATGAATGGCAGCAGATCGGAGATCGGAAAGCCGGGGGCCGCGGTCTGCACCACCGTCGCGAGCGGGGTCTCGCTCTCGGAGAGCTGTCCGACGGGGACCACGGCGACGGCGCAGATGGACACGAGCACGTAGATCAACCCGGTGATCCCGAGCCCGGTGAACATCATGCGAGGGAAGATCCGGGCCGGATTCTTGGTCTCCTCCGCCATGTTGACCGAGTCCTCGAACCCGACCATGGCGAAGAAGGCCAGCGACGTGGCCGTGCTGACCGCCAGGAACACGCTCTTGTCGGAGGCGGTCTCGAAGGTGACGACGCGGGAGAAGTCGGCGTTCCCGCCGAGGATGAAGAACAGGCTGACCAGGATGACGATCAGCAGACCTGAGAGCTCGACCGCGGTGAGCAAGACGTTGATCTTGACGCTCTCGCCGACGCCGCGGAGGTTGACGGCCAGGACCAGGAGCATGAACGCCAGCGCGATCAGCAGGATGACGCCGTTGCCGACGTCCAGGCCGAAGCCGGTGGCGAGGTTGGCGGCGAAGGCCCGGGACGCCGCCGAGGCAGAGGTGATGCCGGAGCACATCACCGCGAAGCACACCAGGAAGGTCAGAAGGTGTTTGCCGAAGGCCCTGTGCACGTACAGCGCGGCTCCCGCGGCCTGCGGGTATTTCGTCACCAGCTCCAGGTACGAGCACGCGGTGATCAACGCGACGGCGAAGGCGATGGCGAACGGCAGCCAGGCGGCGCCACCCACCTCGCCGGCGATCTCGCCGGTCAGCGCGTAGATCCCGGTGCCGAGAATGTCGCCGACGATGAACAGCAGCAACAGGCCGGGGCCCATCACCTGCTTCAGACTCGGCTCGTCGGCGCCGCTGGTCTCCTCGGCCGGACTGGGGGGTCTGGTTTGGGACATGCGTTAGTCCTTCTCGCTGGGAGCCACGGGGAAACCGTGATCGCGGGGGCATGATGGCCGTATGACGATCGAACTGAGCCCGGACGAGCTGCTCACCACCACGCGCAGCGTGCGCAGGCGTCTCGACCTCACCCGCCCCGTTCCCCTGGAGCTCGTGCGCGAGTGCCTCGAGGTCGCGCTCCAGGCGCCCAGCGGCGGCAACCGGCAGGGGTGGCACTGGATGGTCGTGACCGATCCCGAGCTGCGCAAGGCGATCGGCGGCTACTACGAGCGCTCGCACCAGGCGTACTTCGAGTCCGGCTCCTCCGCGCGGGCGCTGTTCCAGGACGACCCGGTCCGGGCGGCGCAGCAGCGGCGGGTGGGCGACAGCTCGCTGTACCTGGCCGAGCACATGGGGGACGTGCCCGTGCTGGTGATCGGATGCATCACGGTGTCGGGCGACGGGCTGCCCCAGGGGAACCAGGCCGGGCTGTGGGGGTCGCTGCTGCCCGCCGCGTGGAGCTACATGCTGGCCGCCCGCGCCCGCGGGCTGGGTACGGCGTGGACGACGCTGCACCTGGCGTACGAGAGCGAGATCGCCGAGCTGCTCGGCATCCCCGGCGACGTCCGCCAGGGCGTGCTGGTCCCGACCGCCTACTTCCTCGGCGAGACGTTCGCCCCGGCGAAGCGGCAGCCGCTCGACGAAGTGCTTCACGTCGATCGCTGGTAGGCGCACAGTAGGAGGGTCCGGGAGAAGGAGGCACTCGTGATCCTGCCGACGTCGCTGGTCGGGAGCTACCCGCAGCCGGAGTGGCTGATCGACCGGGCCAGGCTCGCCGGGCGGTTCCCGCCGCGCGTACGGGCCAGGGAGCTGTGGCGGATCCCGCCCGAGCACCTGGCCCAGGCCCAGGACGACGCCACCGAGCTGGCGATCAGGGCCCAGGAACGCGCCGGGCTCGACATCCTCACCGACGGCGAGATGCGCCGCGAAAGCTACTCCAACCACTTCGCCACCGCCCTGGAGGGCGTCGACCTTGACAACCCGGGCACGGCACTCGACCGCAGCGGCCACCCGAACCCCGTCCCGCGCATCGTCGGCCCGATCCGCCGCCCGGCCCCCGTCCAGGTGGGCGACCTGCGGTTCCTGCGCGCGCGCACCGATCGCCCGGTCAAGATGACGGTGCCGGGGCCGTTCACCATGAGCCAGCAGGCGCAGAACGACCACTACCCGGACGCCGAGGCCGCCGCGATGGACTACGCGGCGGCGGTCAACGCCGAGATCCGCGACCTGTTCGCCGCCGGGGCCGACATCGTGCAGATCGACGAGCCGTACATGCAGGCCAGGCCCGAGGCCGCGCGCGCCTACGGGCTGGCCGCGCTCAACGCCGCCCTCGACGGCGTCACCGGCACGACGGCGGTGCACATCTGCTTCGGGTACGCCGCCATCATCCACGAGCGGCCGGAGGCGTACTCGTTCCTGCCCGAGCTGGCCGGATGCCCGGTGCGGCAGGTGTCGATCGAGACCGCGCAGTCGGGGCTGGACCTCGGCGTGCTGTCCGACCTCAAGGACAAGACGGTCATCCTCGGGGTGATCGACCTGTCCACACCGGAGGTCGAGCCGGTCGAGGTGGTGGCCGGGCGGGTGCGCAGGGCGTTCGGCCACGTGCCGCCCGATCGGATCGTCATCGCGACCGACTGCGGGATGAAATATCTGCCGCGCGAGTCGGCCAAGGGCAAGATGCGGGCGATGGCCGAAGCCGCTCGCCTGTTGCGTCACGAAATATCGGCATAAATCGGGGGTTGCCAATTAGGATCATGGCTCCACCCATCCGACCAAGGAGCCGACAGTGCCCGAGAGCGAGCAGGAGCGCGCGCCTCGCGGGATCGACACCAGCAAGCCCAGTGTCTCCCGCGTCTATGACTACATGCTCGGCGGCAAGGACAATTACGAGATCGACCGCCACGTGGCGGCGGCCGCTCTCAAGGTCGCGCCCGACGCGCCCGAGGCGGCCATGGCCAACCGGGAGTTCCTGCGGCGCACGGTCCACTTCCTGGCGGCCGAGGCGGGCATCCGCCAGTTCCTGGACATCGGCTCCGGCCTGCCGACGCAGGGCAACGTCCACGAGATCGCCCAGGCGGTGGCGCCGCAGTCGCGGGTCGTCTACGTGGACCACGACCCGATCGTGCTCGTCCACGGCCGCGCCCTGCTCGCCGTGGACGCCAGCACCACGATCGTCGAGGCCGACGCCCGCGAGCCGGAGAAGATCCTCGACGACCCGAAGACGCGCTCGCTGATCGACTTCAGCGAGCCGGTCGGGCTGCTGATGTTCGGGATCCTGCACCACCTGGGCGACGACGAGGACCCGGCCGGCGTCGCGGCCGCGCTCATCGGGCCGCTCGCCCCGGGCAGCCACGTGGTGATCTCGCACTTCCACAACCCGGGTGAGGAGCACCCCGAGGTGTCGAAGCAGGCGTACGAGGCGGAGCGGATCTTCAACGAGCACCTCGGCACCGGCCGGTGGCGCACCCGCGAGGAGATCCTCGCCTACTTCGACGGTCTCGAACTGCTGGAGCCCGGCCTGGTGCCGCTGCCCGAGTGGCGCCCGGGCCCCGACGACCGCGCCACGCCGGGCATCACGTACCACACCTTCGTCGGAGGCGTGGCCCGCAAACCCTAGCTAGGCGGGCAGTTTTCCGGTGGCGACCACGTCGCGGTACCAGTGGGCGCTGTCCTTCCAGGTGCGCTCGAGCGTGTCCGGGTCCACCCGCACGATCCCGAACCGCTTGGCGTACCCGTGCGCCCACTCGAAGTTGTCCATCAGCGACCACACGAAGTATCCACGTACGTCGGCCCCCGCCGAGATCGCCTCGGCCACGGCGGACAGGTGACGGTGCAGGTAGTCGACGCGCCGCTCGTCCCGGATCCGCCCGTCGGGGTCGACGACGTCGGCGAAGGCCGCGCCGTTCTCGGTGATCATCGTGGGCATGGACGGGTAGTCGCGGTGCAGCCGCAGCAGCAGCTCGGTCAGGCCGGTCTCGTCGATGTTCCAGCCCATCTCGGTGTACGGGCCAGGCTGGGGGACGAACTCGACGTCGTCGCAGGCGATCCACGGCGACGCGGCCCCGTCCTGGTGCCCGTCGGCGGTCGCCCGCTCGGAGGATCCGTCCCACTGGCGGACCAGCGTCGGGTTGTAGTAGTTGACCCCGAGCATGTCCAGCGGCTGGCACGCGGTGGCCTCGTCGCCGTCGCGCACGAACGACCAGTCGGTCACGGCGGCGGTGTCGGCGATGAGGTCGCGCGGGTAGGCGCCCTCCAGCATGGGACCGAGGAAGGCCCGGTTGGCCAGCGCGTCCGCGCGGCGTACGGCGTCGGCGTCCTGGTCGGACACGCCGCGCACGTGGTGCAGGTTGAGCGTGACCGACATCTGGGCGGCCGGGTCGACGACCGCGCGCAGCGCCTGCACGGCCAGGCCGTGGCCGAGGTTGAGATGGTGGACGGCGGCCAGGGCGGCGGCGGGCTCGGTCCTCGCGGGGGCGTGCACGCCGGAGGCGTAGCCGAGGTAGGCCGAGCACCACGGCTCGTTCAGGGTGATCCAGGTGCGGACGCGGTCGCCGAGCGTGCGGCCCATGAGGTCGGCGTACTCGGCGAAGCGGTGGGCGGTGTCGCGGTTCGGCCAGCCGCCCGCGTCCTCCAGCTCCTGCGGCAGGTCCCAGTGGTAGAGGGTGGCGACGGGGGCGATGCCGCGGGCGAGCAGCCCGTCCACCAGCCGTGAGTAGAAGTCCAGGCCCGGCTGGTTGGCCCGGCCGCCCGGCTGCACGCGCGGCCAGGAGATCGAGAACCGGTACGCGCCCACGCCCAGGCCGGCGAGGATGTCCAGGTCCTCCTCCAGCCGGTGGTAGTGGTCGCAGGCCACGTCACCGGTGTCGCCGCCCGTCACCAGTCCCGGGGTGTGGGAGAAGGTGTCCCAGATCGACGGGCCGCGGCCGTCCTCGTTCCAGGCGCCCTCGACCTGGTAGGCGGCGGTGGCGGTGCCCCACAGGAAGTTCTCGGGGAAGGTGGTCATTCAAACTCCTTTTATGGATGCTCGGGCTTTCAAGCCAGAGAGAAAGGGACACCCGCATAGCGAGGCAGGAAAGGCGGTTCGCCGTCCGGCGAGCCGGCTTCAGGGCGCGCAAAGGCGATCTTCATTTTTGAGCGTGTAGGCGTAGCCGTCCGCTCGCTGGAGGACGAACACGCGGGGTGCGGTCTCACGACCAGGTTCTCCCCTTGCGGGGGTGACGCCCGTCGCGCCAGGTGATGCGTGGCGGGTCTCCCCTCGACCATGTTGGGCACTCCGCTGCCCGAAGACCTCCGCGTCCCGTTTCGTCCCTGCTCCAGGGTTGTCTGCTGACGCGGATTCCAGGGTCCGTCGCTGAGGAAGCACGGCGGAGTGGATCTGCTGACGTGTGTCCAACATAGCCACCAAGGTCACCTCCCTCATTGGTGGTGGCTGGGTCTGGTCACTCCGGCTCGCTCCGTTCTGGCGGGGCAAGCCCCAGCCCTCAGACCGGGGAGCGAGTGACGCTGCTCCTCACAGGGTGATCTCGAGGTCGTCGCTGGAAGGCCGGGCGGCCCAGGATCCGCAGCGAGCGGGCGTCGGCGGTCACGTCGTGCGCCGCCGTGGCGTAGTCGGCCCGCACCCCGGGACGCAGCCGCCAGTAGCCGTCCTTGAACTTCATTCCGCTCCTCGAACGAGGGCCGCGACCGCCTGCGGCGCCAGCGTGACCTGGCCGTCCACGGCGGATCCGGTCAGCAGGTCGGTGGCCGGGTGGAGGAGCGGCACGCGCGCCGCCTCCGAGCCGTGGTTGAGCAGGAACAGCACCTCGCCGCGGCGTACCGCCTCGACCCCGGGCGGCAGGTCCGGCAGGACTTCCCGCACGCCCGCGTCGGCCAGCGCCCGCGCGGCCAGCTCGCCGAGCGCGTCCGGCTCGGGCATCGTCGCCACGTACCACGCGACCCCCTGCCCGGCCCGATGCCGCAGCACCGCCGGCCCGCCTCCGGCGAACTCGGCCACCGTCTCGGCCCCCTCCGCAGCCACCAGCTCGGTCCAGGTGTGCGCCGTGAACTCCGCCCCGGTGGCCCACCGGCAGCGCACGGGCCCGTCCACGGGCCGCCACTCCTCGCCGGACGCGCCGAGCACCTCGCGCAGCGGCGCGGGGAACCGTCCGGTACGCACGTGCGCCCGCTCGTCCACGATCCCCGAGAACGGGCCCACGACCAGAACCCCGCCGCCGCGCACGTAGGCGGTCAGAGCCGCGGCGTCCTCGTCGCGGATCAGGAACAGGTTCGGCACCACGACCAAGGCATAGCCGCGCAGGTCGGCCGACGGGGGCACCAGGTCCACGGTCACGCCGCGCTCCCAGAACGGCAGGTAGTAACCGAAGAGCTGGTCCGTCGCGTTCAGGCGGTCGCTCGGCCGGCCGCGCTCCTCCAGCGCCCACCAGCTCGCCCAGTCGAACACCATCGCCACCCGCGCGGGCACCGGCTGCCCCGCCACGGACGCCAGTTCGCGCAGCTCCCGGCCGTGCGCGCGGACCTCGGCGTGCAGGCGGGTGTCCGGTCCCGCGTGCGGGAGCATCGCGGAGTGGAAGCGCTCGGCGCCGAACCGGGAGGCCCGCCACTGGAAGTAGCACAGCCCGTCCGCGCCGCGGGCGAGCGCCTGCAGCGACTCCAGCCTGAGCCGGCCGGGCGGTTTGGGCGGGTTGTGCGGGCGCCAGTTGACCGCGCCGGCGGCCTGCTCCATCAGCAGCCACGGCCTGCCCTTGGCCAGGCCGCGCATGAGGTCGTGGGTGAGGGCCGTGCGGGCGGGCGCGAGCGGGTCCGAGGGGTCGGGGTAGTGGTCGTTGGAGACGATGTCCTCCTCGTCCGCCCATGACCAGTAGTCGACCGGCTTGAACAGGCCCATGAAGTTGGTGGTGACCGGGATATCGGGGGTCCTGGCCCGGAGGAGGTCGCGTTCGGCGCGGAAGTGGGCGAGCAGCGCGTCGGAGCCGAAGCGCCGCCAGTCGAGTTGCTGGGAGGGGTTGATGATGTACGGGGCGCGGCGCGGGGTGAGGATCTCGGCCCAGTCGCTGTAGCGCTGGCTCCAGAACGTGGTGCCCCACGCCTCGTTGAGCGCGTCCAGGTCGCCGTAGCGCTCCCGCAGCCAGGCGCGGAACGCCTCGGCGGAGTCGTCGCAGTGGCAGACCTGGCCGTACTCGTTGCCCACGTGCCACAGCGCCAGGGCCGGGTGGCCCGCGTACCGGTCGGCCAGGTCGTTCACGATCGCCAGCGCCCGCTCCCGGTAGACGGGGGACGACGGGCAGAACTGGTTGCGCGAGCCGTACCAGAGGCGGTGCCCGGCCTCGTCGACCGGCAGGGTCTGCGGCCACCGGTGCCCCAGCCACGGCGGCGGCGAGGCGGTGGGGGTGGCCAGGTCCACCGCGATCCCGGCCTCGGCCATGAGGTCGAGCACCCGGTCCAGCCAGGCGAAGTCCCGCTTGCCCGGCTCCGGCTCGATGCGCGCCCAGCTGAAGACGCCGACCGTGACGAGGTTGACCCCGGCGGCCCGCATCAGCTCGACGTCCTCGGCCCACACGTGCTCGGGCCACTGCTCGGGGTTGTAGTCGCCGCCGAACAGCAGCCCGCGCCCGGCGGTGAGCGTGTGCGTGCCCAGTCGTCCCGTCACGATCCGGTCCTTTCGCCTTCGCGGGGTGGGGCGGAGCTGTCGCCGACCACGAGGCGGCAGGGCAGCAGCCGCTGCGCGGGCGGCCCGTCGTCCTCCAGCCGGTCGATGAGCATGCGGGCGCCGAGGCCGCCCAGCTCGGCGCTCGGCGGCTCCAGCGTGGTGAGCCTGGGGTGGAACATCTCGGCGACCCGCGCCGACGACAGCACCAGCAGCAAGGTCAGGTCCTCGGGGATCCGCCAGCCGCGCGCCGCCACGGCCGCGATCACCCCGACCGCCGCGTGGTCGTCCATCACCGCCAGCGCCGTCGTGTCGGGATGCGCGGCGACCAGCCGCTCGAACGCCTGCCTGCCCTCGTCGGCCGAGCCGGGCCGGAAGTCGTCGACGTAGCCGATCCCGGCCGCGCGGGCGGCCTCGGCGAACTCCGCCCCGGCCCGGATCGCGGGCCCGTACCGCGCCGCGTGCCGGTCGGCCGAGAGGTTGAAGAAGGCCAGCTTGCGGTGCCCGAGCCCGGCCACGTGCGCCACGGCGGCCGCGGCCGTGGCCGCGAAGTCGATGTCGGCGTAGTCGATCGCGCCCGGGTCGCGGGTCCGCCCGATCATGCTGAACGGCACGCCCGCCTCCAGGAGGAACTCCGTGCGCTCGTCGTCCAGCCCGACCTCCATCAGCAGCACGCCGTCCACCAGCCCGAGCCCCGTGAGGTGGCGCAGCTCCTCGACCGGCTCGGCGTGCTCGGGGGAGAGCAGCAGGTGGTAGCCCAGCTCGCGGGCCGCCTCCGCGGCGCCGGTGGCGAACTGCATCTCGGTCAGCCCGAAACCGCTGCGCGGGGTGGGGTACAGCAGGGCCAGGATGCGGGTGCGCTTGCTCTGCAGGCCGCGGGCCAGCAGGCTCGGACGGTATCCCAGCTCGGCCGCCGCCTGCTCGATCCGCCGCCGGGTGTCCGCCGCCACGGGGCGGGTGCCGTTGAGCGCGGCGGACACGGTGCTCACCGCGACTCGCGCCCGCTCCGCCACGTCACGTATCGAAGACATGCCACTGCCGATCCGCTCGGGTCGAAACGTTTCGCACAACGTAGGACGCGGTTTGCGGGGCTGTCAATGGGGTGGAATCGGTCGTCCCAAATTACGGGCCTACGCGCAGGGCGTCGCCCGCCTCCCGGCCGGGCCCGCAGCGGATCTTCGTGACGCCTGACGGCTCAGGGCGGGGGAGCCGTGGACCGGCGCTGGATCAGCTCGATCGGCCCGGCCAGCACCTCCGCCACCGTGTCGTCCGGCTTCAGGCCGGCCAGCAGGGTCACGCCGCGGCGGCCCAGCTCGCCCAGCGGCATGCGCACCGTCGTGAGCGCGGGGTTGAGGTAGCCGGCCAGCTCCAGATCGTGCACGGCGACGATCGAGACGTCCCGCGGGATCTCCAGCCCGGCCGCGCGCACGCCCTCCATCGCCCCGATGGCCGAGGCCACGTTGGCGACGAACACCGCCGTCGGCCGCTCGGGGATGGCCAGCAGCCGGGCCATCGCCGCAGCCCCGCCCGCCGGCGTGTAGTCGGCCGCCACGATCGGCCCCTCCGGCAGCCCGGCCTCGCGCATCGCCGCCGAGTAGCCCGCCGACCTGCGCGTGGCCGTGTCGGCGCGCGACGGGCCCGCCAGGTGGGCGATGCGGTGGTGGCCCAGGCGTACGAGGTGCTCCACCGCCAGCGCGGCGGCCCGCGCGTCGTCGAGGATGACGTAGCGCTTGACGCTCCTGCTGCGGTTGTTGAGCATGAGCCACGGGATGGCGGACCGGTCGAGCTGCGCGATGAGCCCCGACTCGTCGCCGGTCCCGGCCAGCAGCAGGCCGTCGATGCGGCCCTGCCCGATCCGGTCCATGTAGTCGCCCAGCGCCGCGCCCGACGCGCTGCCGGTGACGAGCACGTAGCCCTGCGAGGCCGCCTCCGCCTCCGCGCCCTTGATGATCTCCGCGTAGACCGGGTTGGCGAAGTCGGGGATGAACAGCCCGAACATGTGCGCCCGTGACGTGCGCAGGCTCCGCGCGGCCACGTTGGGCCGGTAGCCGAGCTCCTCGACCGCCGCCAGCACCCGCTCCCGCGTCTCGGGCCGGATGTTGAGCGTGGGGTCCTTGTTGACGACGCGGGAGACGACCGCCCGGTCGACCTTGGCGACGGCGGCGACGTCGGCCAGCGTGACCCGGGAACGCTTCATGACGACGATCCTCCCCTGTCCGCCGGGCGGCAGCGCACGCTCTCGCCGGTGTCCATCGAGCGGTAGAGCGCGTCGAGCAGGCGCAGCGTGCCGAGGTTGTCGGCGCCGGAGGTCTCCGGCTCGCCGCCCTCCGCGACGGCCCGCAGCAGCGAGCCCATCGGCCCGGCCACCGCGTCCGGCAGCCACCGCCCGGTCACCGGGTACGGCAGCCAGCCGTCCGTCGGCAGCGCCCGGCTGTGCACGGCCAGGGTGTCGGGGCGGCCGTGCGGGTAGTCGTACAGCAGGCCGAGCGTGCCCTTGATCACGCCTTCCGTGCCGTCGACGCGGAAGGACGCCTCCTGGTCGCCGGCGCGGTTCTCGTGCGTGACGTGCACGAGCGCCCGCAGGTCGCCCGGGTACACCAGCGTGCTCATCGTGCGCGTCTCACCCTTGGCGAGCTGGCCCGGCGTGCGGCTGCCGGTGCAGAAGACCAGCTCGGGGTCGCCCAGGATCGAGCGGATCGCGTCCAGGTAGTGGATGGAGTGGTAGACGATCTCCAGCCGGTCGGTGGTGACCAGCCAGTCCCAGGCGCTCCAGTCGGTGAGGATGTTCACGGTGAACGTCATCGCCGTCGGCTCGCCGATCCAGCCCGCGCGCACCATGGCCCGGGCGGCGGCGATGCCCTCGTCGAAGCGGAGCTGCTGGTTGACCGCGACCTTCAGGCCGCTGGCCGCGGCCAGGTCGACGATGCCCCGGCCGGTCGCCACGTCGGGTGCGAACGGCTTCTGGCACATCAGGTGCTTTCCGGCCGCCAGCGCCGCCCGCGCGATGCCGGGCTGCGCGCCGGGCGCGACGGCGATGTCCACCACGGCCACGCGCTCGTCGGCCAGCAGCTCCTCCAGCGAGCCGTACGTCCTGGGCACCCCGTGCCGCCGGGCCACCTCGGCGGCGCGATCGGCGTCGAGGTCGTACAGGCCGGTCACCTCCAGCCCGGCCTGCCGGTAGGCGGGCAGGTGGGCCACGTCCACGATGGCCCCGGCGCCGACGACGGCGACGGGCAGGCGGTGCGCGGCCGGGATGGACAGGTCGGCCGCGGCGGAGATGGGCGCGAACACGTCGATCACGCGGCGGCCTCCCGGGTGAGGAGGCCGGGGACGTGGCGGCGGGTCATGGCGCCTCCTGGAGGCCGTAGAAGCGGGTGGCGGTGCCGCCGAGCACCGCCGCGCGGTCGGCGGGCGAGAGCCCCGACAAAAGGACGTTCGTCTCCCGCCACACCTTCGCGTAGTCGCCGGCGAGCAGCGCCACCGGCCAGTCGCCGCCGAACATCAGCCGCTCGGCGCCGAACGCCTCCAGCGCGTGCTCCACGTAGGGCCGCAGGTCCCCGGCCGTCCACGTCGCCGCGTCGGCCGCGGTGTTCAGGCCGGAGACCTTGGCGTACACGCCCGGGCACTCGGCCGCGCGGGCGAGCAGGGACGCCCACGGCTCCCAGCCCTTCTCCTCGATCGGCGGCTTGGCCAGGTGGTCGATCACCATCCGCAGCCCGGGCACCCGCTCGGCCAGCACCGGCACGTGCTCCAGGTGCCGCGGCAGCACCGCCACCACGTCGAACGGCAGCCCGGCCGCGGCCAGCAGCCCGAGCCCCTCGATCACCGGGTCCTGGAGCACCCAGTCGGGGTCGGGTTCATCGTGGATGAGATGCCGCACCCCCGCGAACCTGGGATGCCGCCGGTACCGCTCCAGCGCTTCGGCCGCCTCGCCGGGCCTGTGCAGCGGCACCCAGCCCACCACCGCGCCGATGAAGTCGTGCGCGTCGGCCTGCGCGAGCATGGCGTCGGTGTCGGCGTAGGAGTCCATCGACTGCACCAGCACCGTGCGGCCGACCCCGGCCGCCGCGAGCTGGGGGATGAGCTCCGCCGGCTCGAACGTGCGGTGGATCGGCCCCTGCTCGGGCGTCAGCCACGGGTACGAGCCCGTCTCCAGGTTCCAGAAGTGCTGGTGGGCGTCGACGACGGTCATCCAGCCTCCTCACGTGATCAATCGTTTGAGCGTGCACATATTAGGGGTTATCCGGCGGTTGTACGAGCTCCAGCGTGATGTCGTCGGGGTCGAGGAAGTAGCAGGCGTAGCCGCCCCGGTTCACCCCCGCGGTGATCGCCTCGGGCGGGTTGACGAAGCGCACCCCGGCCGCCGCCAGCCGGGCGTGCTCGGCCGGGGCGTCCTCGACGGTGAGCGCCAGGTGCGCGGCGCCCGGCAGGTGGCGGGCCGGGTCGCGCGGGGCGCCCCTCGGCCGTACGTACTCGACCAGCTCCAGGTCGTGCGTGGAGACGCCGCGGGGCTGGCCGGGCACGGCGAGCTGGGCCACGCGCAGCACGGCGTCGGGGTAGCCGACGAGCCTGCGGGTGTAGTCGTTGTCCTGCTCCTGCCGGTGCACCAGCGCGAACCCGAGCAGGTCGCGGTAGAACTCCACGGACCTGTCGAGGTCGGAGACCGTGAAGGAGAAGTGCCAGACGCCTCTCATCGCAGCGCCTCCTGTCTGAGGGTCGGTCGCGGTTTCGGCTCGCGCACGCGGCGCACCTGTCTCTGCCTGCCCGCCACGGTGTAGATGGCGGCGGCCACCACGACCGTTCCCACGATGACCCCCTGGTAGTTGGCGCCCAGGTTGACCACGTTGAAGCCGTTGTCCAGGGTGACCAGGATCAGCGCCCCCACCACGGACTTCAGCACGCTGCCCAGGCCGCCGAACAGCGAGGTGCCGCCGCCGCAGGCCGTCGCGCCGGCGATCAGGGCGGCGGCGACGAGGAATGACTTCTTCATGGTGCTCCTGCTTGGGTCAAACGTTTGACTTCGTGAGCGATCCGCGTGGCGTCGGGGACCAGGGCCTGCGCGAGGACCGGCGCCGCGGGCATTCGCACGTCGGGCGCGCCGATCCGGATGGGCGGCGCGGCCAGCGCCACCCCGGCGCCCGCGACCCGGGCGACGACCTCGGCGCCGAAGCCGCCGGTGACGTTCGCCTCGTGGACGACCGCCAGCCTGCGGGTGCGGCGCGCGCTCTCGATCACGGCCCCGGTGTCGAACGGGTTGAGCCACGGCGTCTCCAGCACCTCGGCCTCGACCCCCTCGCCGGCCAGGGCCTCGGCCGCCTCAAGCACCCGGTGCGTCATCGCGCCCCAGGTGACGAGCGTGACGTCGGAGCCCGCGCGGCGGGTGCGCGCCCCGCCCATCGGCTGGACCGGGCCGTCCGTCCTGACCGGCTCCTTCGGGCCGAAGTACAGCGTGCGGTTCTCGACCACCAGCACCGGGTCGTCGCCGTGCACGGCCGTCACCAGCAGGTCGTAGGCGTCCTGCGGCGTGCTCGGCATGCACACCCGCAGTCCCGGCACGTGCAGGAACAGCGCCTCCAGGCACTGCGAGTGCTGCGCGCACGCGCCGGGCGCGTTGCCCTGCTGGGTGCGGATGGTCAGCGGGGCCCGCAGCCGCCCGCCCGACACGTAGCGGACGTTGGCCGCCTGGTTGACGATCTGGTCCAGCGCCACCAGCGAGAAGTCGGCCCACATGATCTCGACGATCGGGCGGCGGCCGAACATCGCCGCGCCCACCGCGCTGCCGAGGATCGCCGACTCGCTGATCGGGGTGTCGAACACGCGGTCGCCGTACTGCTTGCGCAGGCCCCTGGTCACGCCGAACACGCCGCCGGGCACGGCGACGTCCTCGCCGTACACCAGCGTCTCCGGCAGCTCCTCCATGAGGCGGTGCAGGGCCGCGTTCACGGCCTCGCCGTAGGACAGGTCAGGCATACAGGTGCTCCCTTGCGGTGGCGGGGTCGGCGAGGGGCGCGGCCAGCGCGCGCTCGGCGGCGGAGGCCATCTCGGCCCGCGCCCCGCGCTCCACGGCGTCCAGGTCGGCGGCCGGCACCCCGTCGGCGAGCAGGCCCTCGCGCAGCCGGGCGATCGGCTCGCGCCTGCCGATCCGCTCCAGCTCGCCGGGCTGCCGGTAGGTCTCCGCGTCGCCGATGTAGTGGCCGACCAGGCGCTCGGTCATGCACTCCAGCAGCGTCGGCCCGCCGCCCTCGCGGGCCACCTCCAGCGCGTCGCGCACGTGGAAGCGCACGGCCTCCACATCGTTGCCGTCGACGCGGTGACCCGGCATCCCGTACGCGGCGGCGCGGTCGGCCAGGCGCGGGTTGCGCACCATGTCGGCGATCGGGGTCAGCTCGGAGTAGCGGTTGTTCTCGCAGACGAACACCACGGGCAGGGAGAACGCGGCGGCGAAGTTCATCGCCTCGTGCACCGCGCCCTGGTTCATCGCGCCGTCGCCGAAGACGCTCACGGCCACCCGGTTCGAGCCGTCGTGCCGGCCGGCCAGCGCCGCCCCGCACGCGATCGGCGCGCCCGCGCCCACGATCGAGTTCTCGCCGTGGAAGCCGTACTCGGCCGCGGTGAAGTACGCCGAGCCGCCCCGGCCGCCGTTCACGCCCGTCGCCCGGCCCGCCAGCTCCGCGAACAGCGCCTGCGCGGGCACGCCCCTGGCCAGCGCCCAGCCGTGGCCGCGGTAGGTCGCGAACAGCGCGTCGTGCGGCTCCAGCACGTCGCACGCGCCCACCGGGACGGCCTCCTGCCCGACGCACAGGTGCACCGAACCGACGATCGGCCCTTCAGCCCGCAGGTCGCGCACCTTCTCCTCGAACGCGCGGATCCGCCACATGGCCAGCAGGTCCGCGAGCCTCCGTTCACTCATCACTTCTCCAGGCTTCGAGCGCCGCGGCGCAGATCGCCTCGGCGTCGCCGATGTAGGACTCGGGCGGGATGGGCAGCGCGCCCAGACTCGCCAGATCGTCCGGTCCCGCCACGTCGCGCAACGCGTCGGCCAGCGCCCG
>NZ_JBSFTC010000153.1:0-25622 GCF_053590415.1 Nonomuraea sp. NPDC003201 | reverse complement strand
AGCCCGGCCGCGCCCTCGGTCGGCCCGCCGTTGGCCGGCATGTCGGTGCCGGTGGCGACCACCTGGGGAGCGGCGACGCCCGCCGGGAACGACAGCTGCCAGCCGCCGCTGGTGACGGACTCGATCGACGACAGGCGCCCCACGGAGTCGTAGGCGTAGGTCCCCTGGACGGCGCCGACGCTGGGATCGCTCGCGGTGCGCAGCAGGCCGTTCAGGTCGTAGGCGTAGCTCGCCTCGATCTGCGGTGCCTCGGTTCCGTAGCTGACCGCGATCTGCTTGAGCCGGCCCGTGTAGTCGCCGTTGGAGGTGCCGGTGGCCGTGGTGGCCGTGGCGTAGGTGAACCTGGTGACGGTCGCGGGAGTCGCGGTGCCCGCCGGCTCCTTCACGGTACTGACGCGGCCCTGGGCGTCGTAGGTGATCGTGGACTTGCCGAAGGCGGCGCTGCCCACATCGGTCACCCGCCAGGGGTCGGCGCTCGGCGCCCCGGCCGGCCGGGCCCAGGTGTAGGTGAGCTGGAGGTCGCCGGTGCTGATGGGGGTGCCGTCGGCGGTGGCGAAGGTGTCGTCGCCCGCCTCCACGGAGCCCGGATCCGTCACGAGCGTCTCGACCGTCGTGGTACGCATCGCCCCGATGACCGCGTCCCACTTGGTCGTTTCGGTGATCTTGGATCCGTCGGCGGCCTCGTACGTCTGGATGCCGCCGCCGTCGGGGAAGGAGACGCTGCTCTTCAGGGGATAGCTGGTCGACGTGCCTTCGTCGAGTTCCGTGACGACGATGGTGCCGTTCTGGTTCTCCAGCTTCCGGTTGATCTCTCCGCCGGCGAACTCAGCCTGCCAGCCCGGCCCGAAGACACCCAGCTCGGGCCGGGTCGCCGGGGCCGACTGCGGCCGGGCCAGATCGTCGGCGGCCAGAACCACGCCATGCTTACGGCTGATCGCGCCCGCGGACACGTCCAGCTCGGTGAGCTTGAACGTTTTGGTGTCGGAGGAGTACTGACCGGGGCCGATCTCCTGGACGTTCGCCGGTGGCGGCTCGTCGAGCGCGGCGGCGGAGACCACCTCCGGGAAGAGGAAGGGGAGGAGCATCGCCGAGATGGCGACGGGGAGCGCTAATCGGCGCAAGGGGTGCCTCCAGGTAAAGAGAGAAAGTGATTTGATCACCTGGAGAGTAAGGGTCGGTAAATCGCTTGGCAAGAGCTGGACAATACCATGGAACAATGTTCAAATCGCCTGTGAAGCTATGCTTTGGATGCGATTCATTCGCGCGTTCATGCAGGTCGATGGGCTCCATGGCGAATTTATGGCGAGCTTATGGCGACGCTGTGGAGCCGTCGAGAATAATAACCCGAAGGCGCATTCAGTAATTCGCGAAATACAAGATCTCGCCAAATCCCGCTGCCGCGACGTCATGGTCACCGAAGCCCTTCGCGAACAACTCGAGGAACCTCGGCAAGTCTCTAGCCACGCAAGGCAAGCAGGCGGGCCGCGATGGATCGTCGAGAGCTCCATGTTCAGGTAGCTGACTGATACGCACAATGCGAACCGGTGGCAACGTCCTGGAGGCCGGCAGGTGCGCGCCAACGCCACGGTCACGTGCGAGTGCGGCAGTCCCGGCCCAGGATCCTGTGTTCTAGGATCCTGGGCCTATGAGCCAATTGCGGACGCTATCTGCCACGGAAATCCCTTCGGAACGACTCCTGCTTCGCAAAGCACACGCCGCCGACCGTGAAGAATTCATCGAGCTCATGACCGACCCCGAGGTTCAGGCCTACCTCGGTGGTCCCCGGCCTCGGAGTGACGTCGAGCAGCACTTCTATGCAGCCATAACCGCCAACGCGACATCCAGCCCTGGCAACTATGTCATCGCGGACAACACGACGAACCGACTTATCGGAACATTGATGCTCGCCCACCGGCCGACCGACCGCCCCAGGCATGTCACCGAGGATGGCGAGGAACTGGAACTGGGCTATCTACTGCGGCGCAGTGCATGGGGCGCGGGATTCGCATTCGATGCCGTAACGGCCGCATTGCGCGTAGCGGCCGGCGAACTCCCCGACCAGCCGGTCGTGCTCGTCACCCAGACCGCGAACAAGCGATCTCTGAAACTCGCCGCCCGCCTCGGCTTCCGCCCCATCAGCACGTACGAGGCGTTCGGCGCCGAACAGACCCTCTGCACCGCTCCCCTGTCCCTGTTCCAAAGCTGATCTCAGCATCCAACCCAGCGGCCCTCAGACCGGGAGACCCAGGGTTTCAGGCGTTTCCCAGCCCGTCCCCTGCCACTCGGGGCCGGTTTCCTCCTGCGCACACCGGTTGATCAGTCCGGCGAGGTCGGGCCGTTCAATCGAGTTCAGACGCCCTCGTGTTGTCCACCTCACGTGGCTCCCAACCTGGCTCCCTTTCAGGCTCTCAGCCAATCACGGCCAAAGGATGTCCAGCGCCAGCAGCAGCGTGCCGAGGCCGATCGCCATCGTCCCCAGCACCAGTCCCGCCACTGACATGCTGCGGTTGGACACCGTGGAGATCGTGGCCTTCCTCCGCACCCCAGGCCATGCCAGCGCTGCCGCAATGATCCCGAGAGCCAGCACCGTCCAGTTCGGCGCCCCCCACTTCTCCCTCAGCGGGCCACCGGCGAATATGGCGAGGCAGGCGACGATCAGAGAAAAGAGACCCAAACGATCGAATAATCGCGTCACAGCGAGCGAGTGTAGATCACCCACCTGCCATTCCACCGATCAAGCGAGAGACGCGGAGCCGAGCCCGACTCTTTGCGCTACGGCAGAGCGTCAAGGTGTCGTTGACACTAACCCGGCCAAATTCAGTGGCACCTGACCCCTTTCTTGGCCTGCCCGTCTGCCGTCGTCCCACCCACAAGGGCAGCGGGCCAGCCGCAGGGCCGCCCGGACGCGTGCCCGGCGTCGGGGCCCTGATGGAGAGAAGGCAGCCCCTCAACTCGTGAGCGCCGGCCGTCCAGCGATGCTTTTAGCCGTCTAGCCGTCCGCCCGGAGCGCCAACCGGAGGCGGCGGCGTGCCAAGACGGCGGCGCGTCCGGCCTCCTCGGGGCCGCCTTGACTCCCTCACCGCAGCGTTCAAGCCTTGGCCGCTCTGGGAGCATCAGAGCGCCCGCGGAAACGTGCCGAGCCGGGACGGTCAGGCTCCGTCGGGAGTTCCGGCGAGTGATCGTCCGAGCCGGTCTGGTCGGTGCCGATGGGACAACCGGGAGATGCGGCGCAGCTTCATCTCACTGCTGTCAGCGGACGGCGTCCCGATCGAGAACATTGCTCGGTTGATCGGACATGCCGGAGGTTCGGCAGTCGCTGAGAGGGTCTGCCGTCTCCAGATCACACCCGTGATTCAGGACGGCGCGACTGTCATGGGTCGGATCTTCTCAGGTGACGACCATGGGGCAGTCACTCGGCTAGTCACCTGGAAGATCAAAAGGGCCACGTCCCACGTTGGGATGTGGCCCTTGACCTTGGTGGGCGATACTGGGATCGAACCAGTGACCTCTTCGGTGTGAACGAAGCGCTCTCCCGCTGAGCTAATCGCCCGCCCTGTTGGCTCCTTGCGGTGCCGACGGGGAAAACCATACCGCACTCTGGCGCCTGCTGGCGAAGCGAAGCGACCGGACGGTGGGTTCGGGGTGGAGGCGGGGTGGATGCGAAGGGGTTCGCAGGTGGCTCCGCGGTTGCTCTGGGGTTGCTCCGGGGAGGATCGGGGGAGGTTCCGGGTGACGACGACGGGGCCGTGGGAGGGATTCAGGTGAAACGCGGCGGTTGCCCACCGGCGGGGTGGGTCGGTGGCATACCATCGTCCTGTTCCGTAAGGCACCGATCGCGATCTTTTGGTGAGAAACGTTCATGGTCGGGGCGGCGGGACAGGCTCCACAACACGCAAAACCCTCGTAAATACGACCCGATTTGATCTCGTTTAGCCTGGTAGATGCCTAAATGTCCAGCTGTGATGTGCGTTACAGAAGGCCCCTGGAGCGGAATCTTTCCTACAGGTTTCTTCGTTCCGCGTCATAGCTCAGGACGAAGTCCGTCAGAGCAGTGAAAGCCCCGAAGAGGGGACCTACGACGAAAAGGTTTGGCTGACGATGAACAGCACCACCGTCTCCGCCGAGCTTGGCCTTCGGCTTGTGGTCCCCGACCGTACTACCGTCCCCCTGCTCGCCGGACTGAGTTACACAGCCGACGATCCTTACGCCATACGCATGGCCTTCCACGTGGGGAATGACGAGCCGGTCGAGTGGATCTTTGCTCGCGAACTGCTCACTGTGGGCATCGTGAGGCGTGTCGGCGACGGCGACGTGCAGGTGTGGCCTGCGCGTGCCGATGGCGAGCGCACGTTGCACATCAGCCTCACGTCCCCGTTCGGGCAGGCGCTCTTCGAGGTGCCGCTGGCCCCGCTCACCGAGTTCCTCCACCGTACGTACGAGAAGGTCCCCGCGGGCCGTGAGACGGACTACATGGACCTCGACGCCGAGCTGACCAACATGCTCTGGCCCTCCTGACGCCCTAGCCAGGGAGCGTTTCCAGGACTTTGCGCATGCGGGCGATCTCGATGCTCTGACCCGAGTACACGTCCTTCGCCATCAGCCGCATGCGCTGGTCCCGGCCGGTGGCCAGCTCCTCCCCCGCCATCTTGACCGCTCCCTCGTGGTGCCTGGTCATCAGTTGCAGGAACATGCGGTCGAAGGCCGCTCCTTTGGTGGCGCGCAGCGCGTTCAGCTCCTCTGGCGTCGCCATGCCGTACCCCGCCGCCTGGGTGTGCGCGTGACCGTCGGGGGCGGTGCGGCCGAGCTCGGCCAGCCAGCCCGTCATGGCCTTGATCTCCGGGGTCTGGGCGGCGGTGATCTGGCGGGCGAACGCGCGGATGGTCTCCGTGGTCGTACGGTCGTTCACCAGTGAGGTCATCTCCAGGGCCTGGCGGTGGTGGGGGATCATGGCCTCGGCGAAGCGCACGTCCGAGGCCACCGTCGGTCGGGGCGTCTGCCCGACCCGCTCCCCCGGCGTCGCGGTACGGCCCGGGGCCCCCGGACTCCCCGGCACGATCACCGGCGCCCCCGTGCCCACGGGGGAAGGACCGGCGGGCTCCTGAGAGCAGGCGGCAAGGGCGATTGCCGTCACAACTGTGATGAAGACCGCACGCGGGCGCGTACCCACTGACATAGCTTCCATAGTGAACTACGAGACAAAGGGGAATGCGCGTTGATCTCTGCCAAGTTGCGCGGAGCGTTGTTGTGTACGGTACTGCTGTTAACCTCCGCCTGCGCGGCGGGGCAGACGGCGTCCGGAGCCTCAACGCCCGACACCTCCACGCAGGAGACCAGCGCTCCAGCCGGCAAGCCGTCCCCCACCGGCGACGTGATGACGAGCGACAACGTCAAACTCGTCGCCCAGATGCGCCGGCCCGCCCCGCTGAACGGCCGGGACGACATCAACACCGACCTGGCGTTCCAGGGCGATTACGCGTTCGTGGGAAACTTCGGCGGGTTCGCGATCTACGACATCAGCAACCCGACCAAACCTCAGCTGGTGAGCACGGTGTCCTGCCCGGCCCAGCAGAACGACGTCTCGGTGTACGGCGACCTGCTCATCCTGTCGATCGACGAGCCGCGCAGCGGCGAGGGGTGCGACTCCGGCGAGGACAGCCGAGACTGGGAGGGGTTGCGGATCTTCGACATCAGCGACAAGAAGAGCCCCAAGTACCTCAGCGCGGTCAGGACCGACTGCGGCTCGCACACGCACACGATGGTCCCCGCCGGGGAAACGCTCTACGTGTACGTCTCCTCGCCCGGCCCCGAGCCCGAGTCGAAGACCTGTCCCCCGCCCCACGAACTCATCCAGATCGTAGAGATCCCCACAAAGTCGCCTCAGTCCGCAAAAATCGTGGCGAAGCCGGATATTTTCCCTGAAAGGCAGCACTCCGAGCTCGCCTCCGGCTGCCACGACATCACCGCGTACCCCGAGAAGAAGCTGGCCGCGGCCGCCTGCTTCGGCGACGGCGTGCTCCTCGACATCTCCGACCCGGTCAATCCGAAGGTCCTCCAGCAGATCACCGACACGGAGAACTTCCAGATCTGGCACTCGGCGACGTTCAACAACGATGCCACGAAGGTCGTGTTCAGCGACGAGCTGGGCGGCGGCGGCCAGGCCACGTGCGACAGCAACACGCCGCGCACGAAGGGCGCGGACGCCGTGTACGACATCGTGAACGGCAAGCTGGAGCGGCGCGGATACTTCAAGATCCCCCGGGATCAGCAGGAGAACGAGAACTGCGTGGCCCACAACGGCTCCCTGATCCCGGTTCCGGGCAAGGACGTCATGGTGCAGTCGTGGTACCAGGGTGGGGTGTCGGTCTGGGACTTCACCGACTCGGCCAACCCCAAGGAGATCGGCTTCTTCGAACGCGGCCCGTTCCCGGGTGGTGGCATCGCCGGGTCCTGGTCGGCGTATTACTACAACGGGTACATCTACTCCAGCGACATCATGGAGGGGCTGGACGTGCTGGAGATCAACGATCCCCTCACTGATCCGGCCAAGAAGGTCAAGATGGACGATTTCAACGTCCAGACTCAGAAGTCGTACTGAGGCTGAGGGCCGGCCGGCAGGCCGCCACTCCGGGTCGCGGCCCGGCCTATCCAGGCTGGGGCGCGCGGCCCACCCGGCCCGGGGCAACTCAGCGGGTGAGGGTCACGGCGTTCGGCCGGCACCGGGCCGGGCGGTCGCCGTCAGGTGGAGGTGGCGGGCTGCTCGGTCGCTCCCGCGTGAGGGCGGCGGGCCGGGCGGTCGCCGCCGGGCGAGGACGGCAGAGCGCGCGCTCCCGCGTGAAGGCGATGGGCTGGCCGCCAGGTGAGGGCGGCAGAGCGGGCGCTCCAGCGTGAGGGCGGTGAGCTGGGCGGTCGCCCGCCGGGCGAGGGTGGCAGGGCGGTCGGTCGGCACCGGGTGAGGGCGGTTGGGGGCGCGCGGGAGTCGTCTGGGCAAGTCGGAACAGCAAGAAGCCCCAGTCCCGGCGAGTGCCGTGAACTGGGGCCTTGAGCATGGTGGACGATACTGGGATTGAACCAGTGACCTCTTCCGTGTCAGGGAAGCGCTCTCCCGCTGAGCTAATCGTCCTTGTGAGGTGGCGACGGGATTTGAACCCGTGTGGACGGCTTTGCAGGCCGCTGCCTCGCCTCTCGGCCACGCCACCGAGCCGGAAGCTCCGAGCGGAAGACGGGATTCGAACCCGCGACCCTCACCTTGGCAAGGTGATGCTCTACCACTGAGCCACTTCCGCATCCGCCCCGTTTAACCGGGGCGACGAGAGAACTCTAGCGAATCCTGGCCGAGTACCCAAACTGGATTACGCTCACGCAGGTCACGTGTGGCCCCCGTTAACGGTGATGCGCTGGCCCGTGACGAACGCGCCGCCTTCCGAGGCGAGGAACGAGACAGCCGCCGCGACGTCATCAGGCGTGCCCATGCGGCCCAGAGGCACCTCCGCGAGGTAACCGCTCTCGTCGAGGCCCGCGTGCCGCTCCACCGGGATCCAGCCGGGGGCGACCACGTTGACCGTGATGCCGTACGGGCCCAGCTCGCGGGCCCAGACCTCGGTCATGGCGTGCTGGGCGCTCTTTGCCGCGATATAGGCGGACGTGCTGGGCAGTTTGCGGTCCACGATGTCCGAACCGATCTGGATGACGCGTCCGCCGCCGTGTTCCTTCATGCCCGTCAGCACCGCCTGCACCAGCAGTGTCGGGCTCTTGACGAAGAACTCGAGCTGGTCGAGCTGCGCCTGCCAGGTGAGGTCCTCCAGCGCGATGGACGGCTGCGGGCCGGTCGCGTTGACCACCAGGACGTGGACCGGGCCCAGGCGCTCGGTGACGCCGGCGACCAGGGACGACACGTCGGGCTCGTGCGTGACGTCGGCGGCGAACGTCTCCGCGACGCCGCCCGCGGCGCGGATCTCGTCCACCACCCTCGCGGCGCCGGCGGCGTCCCGGCTGTAGTTGACGGCGACGGCCAGGCCGTCGGCGGCCAGCCGGCGCGCGATCACGGCACCGAGGCCGCGCGACGCGCCGGTCACGAGGGCGACTGCTGTCATGAGACCCGACTCTAGCGACGAGCTCTGGTGACGGGCTCCGGTGACGGGCTCCGGACGAGCTCCGGACGGGCTCCGGCGACGGGCTTATCGAGCGCCCCAGCCAGGGCTTGGGCGATGCGAACGCCTCGGCCAGGCTCAGGCGACTAAGCGCCGTGAGCCCCAGCGAGCCCAGCCCGTTGAACCGACGAGCCGGGTGAGCCCGGTAAGCGGCTGAGCCCTATGGGCCGATTGGGTGCGAATAGCCCGGTGAGCACCGTTGGGCGCGCTGAGGCCGGTGAGCGCCGTAGGCCGGGTTCTAGTGGCGTCGCGGGCCGCCGGACACCCCCGTCGAGTACGGTGCCTCCGTCTCCAGGCGGTAGTCCCGGCCCGAAACGGCGCGGTTGCCCTCGATGACGCGTTCGGAAGGCGGCCGTTCCCCGTCCGCCAGCGCCTGCCGCATCCTCCGGAACCGCTCGTGCTCCTCCAGCACGTACCCGGTGCCCAGCGTCGTGCGGTCGGCCTGGGTGGCGAGCAGGTCGCGGAGGTAGGCCTTGTTCGGCTCGAACGTCATCGGCGGCGGGCACGCCTGGGCCAGCACCTGATCGGGATCGCGCCCGTCGAACCGCCTGAACAGCTCGGCCGCCAGCCGCAGGTGCTCCAGCTCCATGTTGAGGTGCAGCTCCCAGATGCCCTTCACCCGGGGATCCGACTCGGTCTCCATGCACGAGTAGTACAGGTAGCACTCGTTGTACTCGTGGTTGAGCAGCCGCTCCCACCAGCTCTCGCCCCCGTCGGCCAGCGACTCGTAGTGGGTGAGGTGCCCCTCCTCCACCAGCCCGATCTCCTGGTAGAGGCGGCGGGCCGCGGGCTCCAGGCACATGGGGCCGGCGTTCATGGAGAAGTTCATGATCTGCTGCTCGACCGCCATGACGGTGAGCGCGTGCAGCCGCGACAGCGGCTCCGTCTTGCCCCGGTCGTACGGCTCGCGCACGTTGTCCACCGGATCCCGGTGCTGCAGGTACGTCGGCCGCCCCGGCATCACCTCGGTCACCCGGCCCACGATCTTCTCGGCCGCGCGGTGCTCGATCATCTCGTACAGGTTCGCGTACCGGTAGAGGTGGTCGAGGTGCTCCAGCAGGCCGAACTGGTAGGCCTGCTTCAGATAGTCGTCCGGCTCCATCCGCGCCGCCCACGCCGTCAGGTCCACCGCCGCCTGCTCGTAGGCGATCGTGGTCTCCAGCACCGACGACAACCCCGACAGCAGCCAGTTGACCACTTTCTGCTGCTGCGCCTCGATGTAGCGCACCCGCGCCAGTTGCTGCCTGATCTCGGTGTCGGGACAGTGGCGGGCGAGCTGGTGGCTGAAGAGGATCGCCTCTGTCTCGATCGCGTTCATGGTGATGATGCGGCAGCGCGTGTAGGGGTCGGTGTGGTCGGGGTCGATCGGCGTGACGTTCAGCTCGTTCCAGTGGCGCAGCTGGTCGTCCAGCGGGATACCCCGCTCCTGCAGTGGGTCGAAGGCCATGTCGCTGCGCTTACCCGGGGCGAAATGCGGCAACCTCCGCTTTCGGTACTCTGACGGCCCGCGTTCGGTAAGGAAGCGCGTGCCCGCCGGAGGCTCGGGTAGGGCGCGGGCGTGGGTGAACAAGATGTCATCGATTTGCTGGTGATCCAGCACAGCCAGATCAGGGACCTGTTCGACGAGGTGGAGCAGGCGCCGCCGGACAAGGTGGAGGAGGCCTTCGACCGTCTCACGCGGATGTTGTCCGTGCACGAGACCGCCGAGGAGGAGATCGTCCATCCGTACGCGCGCAGGAAGCTCGACAACGGGCAGGGCGTCGTGGGCGACCGCCTGACCGAGGAGAACCGGGCCAAACGGCTCCTCCTCGACCTTCACAAGGGCGGAGTGGACCATCCGCGGTTCTGGGAGCGGCTCGGCGAGCTGCGCCTGGCCGTGGCCGCGCACGCCCGTAGCGAGGAACGGTACGAGTTCGTCAAGCTGCGCGCGAAGACCTCCGCGGTCGAGCGGCGGGCCATGGCGGCGGCGGTGCGGGCGGCCGAGAGCCTCGCCCCGCTGCGCCCGCACCCCGGCACGGAGAGCGCCACCAAGAACGTGCTGGTGGGCACGCCGATCGCGCTGATGGAGCGGGCACGGGAGCTGATCCGCAAGGCACTCGGCAAGCGCGGCTGACCTTTCGACGCACCTCGCGAGGCGGCGAGCGCGGCCGACCCCTCGACGCACGTCGCGAGGCGCGCGGCGCGACCCTTCGGCGCGCGTCGAAATGTCGCCGTATTAGCGTCGTACGCATGGAGTACATCGCTCGCGACGCCGACATAGCCCCCGTCGCCGCGCTCATCGCGGACCCGACCAGGGCTGCCATGCTGACCGCCCTCCTCGACGGGCGGGCCCTGGCGGCGGGAGAGCTGGCCAGGGTGGCCGGGGTCAGCGCTGCCACGGCGAGCGCCCACCTGTCCAGGCTGCTCGACGGGCGGCTGGTCGACGTCGTACGCCAGGGCCGCCACCGCTACTACCGCCTGGCCGGGCACGACGTGGCCGAGGTGCTGGAGGTGCTGGCCAGGGTCAGCGCCCGCCCGCCCGTACGCTCCCTGCGCCAGTCCAGGCAGGCCAGGATGCTGGAGGAGGCCCGCACCTGCTACGACCACCTCGCGGGACGCGCCGGGGTGGGGCTGCTCGACCGGCTCGCCGAGGGCGGCTACTACGCGGCGCAGGACCTGACCGAGGCGGGAGAGCGGCTGCTGGCCGGCATCGGCGTGGACGTGGACGGCGCGCGCAGGTCGAGGAGGCGGTTCGCGCCCGAGTGCCTGGACTGGACCGAGCGCAGATCGCATCTGGGCGGGGCGCTGGGGGCCGCGATCACCGAGGTGCTGTTCGAACGGGACTGGTACCGGCGCGGCAAGGTGCCCAGGGCGGTGGTCCTCACCGACGAGGGCAGGGCGGGGTTGTCCGCATTGTTCCCAAGTAAGGAGCTAACATCGGGTACGCCGGTTACCTAGCGAGCAGCGAGAGAGAACGCCCCATGAGCGACAACGAGGTCGTGAACGTCGGCCCCGAGCCCCTGACCTTCGACGACGTCATCCGGGTGGCCCGCCACGGCGCCCCCGTACAGCTCACCGACGACGCCCTGGCCGCCATCTCGGCCGCCCGCCAGCGGGTGGACGAGCTGGCCGAGAGCCCGACGCCCGCGTACGGCATCTCGACGGGCTTCGGAGCCCTGGCCACCCGCCACATCGACCCGGCGCTGCGCGCCCAGCTCCAGCGCTCGCTGGTGCGCTCCCACGCGGCGGGCAGCGGGCCCGAGGTCGAGACCGAGGTCGTACGCGCGCTCATGCTGCTGCGCCTGCACACGCTCGCCACCGGCCACACCGGCATCAGGCCCACCACGGCCAAGACCCTCGCCGCGCTGATCAGCGCGGGCATCACGCCGGTCGTGCACGAGTACGGCAGCCTCGGCTGCTCGGGCGACCTCGCCCCGCTGGCGCACGTCGCGCTCACGCTGATGGGCGAGGGCGTCGTACGCGACGCCTCCGGGAACCTCCAGCCCGCCGGCGAGGCGCTCAAGCAGGCCCACATCGACCCCGTCGAGCTGGCCGCCAAGGAGGGCCTGGCCCTCATCAACGGCACGGACGGCATGCTCGGCATGCTCATCCTGGCCATCCACGACCTCACGGCGCTCGTCAGGACCGCCGACGTCAGCGCCGCGATGAGCGTGGAGGCACTGCTGGGCACCGACCGGGTGTTCATGCCGGAGCTGCAGGCGCTCAGGCCGCACCCCGGCCAGGCCCTGTCCGCCGCCAACATGACCAAGGTCCTGCGCGAGTCCGGCATCATGGCCAGCCACCGCGACCCGGAGTCCTGCACCCGCGTCCAGGACGCCTACTCGCTGCGCTGCGCCCCCCAGGTCGCCGGGGCCGCCCGCGACACGATCGCGCACGCCGCCACCGTGGCCGGGTGGGAGCTGGCCAGCGCCGTCGACAACCCCGCGGTGCTGGCCGACGGCCGCGTCGAGTCCAACGGCAACTTCCACGGCGCGCCGATCGGGTACGTCCTGGACTTCCTGGCCGTGGTGGCCGCCGACCTGGCCTCGATGTCGGAACGGCGTACCGACCGGTTCCTGGACGTGGCCCGCAACCACGGCCTGCCCGCCTTCCTGGCCCACGACCCCGGCGTGGACTCGGGTCACATGATCGCCCAGTACACCCAGGCGGCCATCGTCTCCGAGATGAAGCGCCTGGCCGTGCCCGCGAGCGTGGACTCGATCCCCAGCTCGGCCATGCAGGAGGACCACGTGTCCATGGGCTGGTCGGCGGCGCGCAAGCTGCGCAGGTCGGTGGACGGGCTCACCCGCGTGCTGGCGGTCGAGGTGCTCACCGCCGCCCGTGCGCTCGACCTGCGCGCCCCTTTGGAGCCCGCGCCCGCGACCGCGGCCGTCGTCAAGGCGCTGCGCGAGACCGTGCCCGCCCCCGGGCCCGACCGCTTCCTCGCGCCGGAGATCGAGTCCGCCGTACGCCTGGTCGCCGAGGGCGGCGTGGTCGCGGCGGCGGAGTCGGTCACCGGTCCCCTGAACTAGCGGGGAAGGGCGACGATCAGGTCCACCTCCAGCAGCAGCCCCGGCCGGAACAGCCTGGACACCTCCACGGTGGTGCTGGCCGGGGGCGTGCCGGTGATGTACTTCGCGCGGACCCGTCCGTAGTCGAGGAGCTGGTCCATGTCCGTCACGTACGTCCGGATGAACGCGATGTCCTCGAACGCCGCCCCCTGGTCGGCGAGGATGCGCGAGACGACCTTGAAGATGTGCTCGGACTGGGCGGCCATGGATCCTTCGCCGACGATGTTCCCCTGGTCGTCGAAGGCGGCCTGGCCGGAGACGTAGAGCATGTCGCCGACGCGTACGGCGTGCGAGTAACGGCCGTTCGTGGCGGGGATCGTCGACAGGTTCAGCGGCACCGCGCGGTGAGCGGAGACCCCGCGGACGTGCTCGGCGATCGCCGTCAGGTCGCGCTCCCCCAGCCCGGCCGCCCGCGCCTCCTGCAGCCTGGCCCGGGCGGCGCCAATCATCGACGGGGCCATGGAGGCGCCCTCCCAGGCGCCCAGCTCCAGGTCCTTGGTCGCGTGCCCCAGCGAGTAGCGGGTCTCGGCGGACGGCACGCGCAGCCGCTCTGCCAGCGTGCCCAGCGGGGTGCCCGACAGCACGTCGGCCAGCGCGCCACGGTCCACGCCGTGCGCCTCGCCGTACGCGAACGTCTCCGCCAGCAGCACCTGGGCGGGCACGATCGCGCTCATGACGGCGATCTTCATGGCCGCGCCCGCGCCCAGCGGCCCGAGCTCCCGCACCGACCCGAACACCGACAGCACCTCGCGGCAGCCCGACACGTCACCGCCGGCCAGCACGGTGAGCGTGCCGTCGGCCGCGGGACCCACGCTGCCCAGCACCGGCGCGTCCACCAGGCCCACCTCGGCCGGCAGCAGCGCGCGCAGCCCGCGTACCGCCTCCGGGCCGATCGTGGACATCTCCACCACCGTCGCGCCGGGCCGCAGCCCCGGCAGCGCCGCCGTCAGCACCTCCCGCACCGCGGCCGGGTCGCTGAGCATGGTGATGACCAGTTCGGCCCCGTCCACCGCCTCCGCCGCGGTCACGCCGCTCCCGCGCCGCCACGTCGTCACCTTGTGCCCGGCCTGGGTCAGCCGCCGGGCCATGGGGACGCCCATGCGTCCCTGTCCGAGAAAAGCAATCATGCGCCACAGTCAACCTGGGTGCGAGGTATTCCACCACCGACTAGATTGCATATCAGCCATGCGAGATCTGAATGCCTTGGACCCGGGAGCGCTGCGGCTGTTCCACGAGGTCGCCGAGAGCGGCTCCTTCACGGCCGCCGCCGAGCTGCTCGGCTACACCCAGTCGGCGGTCTCCCGCCGTGTCGCCGCGCTGGAGCGCGCCACCGGCGGGCCGCTCTTCGAGCGCCTGCCGCGCGGGGTGCGCCTGACCCCGGCGGGGAAGGCGCTGCACCGGCATGCCACGGCCGTGCTCGACCGGCTCGAACGCGCGGGCGAGGAGCTGGCCGCCATCCACACCGGCAGGGGCGGGACGCTGCGGGTGGGCGCGTTCGCCACGGCGAACGTGGATCTGGTGCCCGGCACGCTGAAACGGTTCGCCGAGCGGCGGCCCGACGTCGAGCTGCGGCTGATCGAGGGGCTGACCTCGCGGCTGATGGACCGGCTGCGCGGGGGCGCCCTCGACGTGGCCGTGATCAGCGACTACCCGGCCGGGCTGTCCGCCGAGGGCGTCCGTACGGTGCCGCTGCGCGAGGACCGGCTGCTGGTCGCGCTGCCCGGCGGCCACCGGCTGGCCGCCGAGACCGACGTGGACCTGCGGGACCTGGCGGAGGAGACGTGGATCGAGGCCGCCCCGCGCGGCCAGCCGACCCTGCTGGTGACCGCGTGCGCGGCGGCCGGGTTCACGCCGCGCAGCGGGCTGCGGGTGGCCGAGTGGACGGGAAAGTTCGGGTTCGTCGCCGCCGGGCTCGGGGTGACGCTGGTGCCGGAGCTGGCGGCGCGGGCCGTACCGGGGGATCTGGTGCTGCGGCCGCTGCGGGGGATGGCGCCCGCGCGGAAGGTGTACGCGGCCCTGCCCGAGGCGCCGCTGCCGGCCGCGCTGGAGCTCGTCGAAATGCTGGGAGAATGGAGAATGTGTACGACGGTTTCGCCCACTTAGGCCACGTGTACGCGACCGGGTTGCGTGACGTGACCTCCGACCTGGCCGCGCTCGACGGCGAGGGCTGGTGGGCTGTCGTCGTCGACTACGAGGGCAAGGTGACGTGCGCCCGGTTCGACCGGGTGCGCGAGTCTCCCCTGCCCGCCCCCGCCCGCCCCTGGCACGGGCCCCGGCCCGACCAGTGGCGCAGTTCGCTCGATCAGGCCGCCTACGAGCGGGGCGTGCGCGCCATCCGCGGCTACATCGAGCGGGGCGAGGTCTACCAGGCGAACCTCTGCCGGATCCTGACGGCCCCCGTCCCGGCCGACGCCGACCCGCTCGCCCTGGCCGCCCGGCTGGCCGCGGGCAACCCCGCGCCCTACGCGGCCGTCATCCGGGTGCCCGGCCTGAGCGTGGTGTCCGCATCGCCCGAGCTCTACCTGTCGCGTGACGGCGACGTGGTGGAGTCCAGGCCCATCAAGGGCACCGGCGCGACCGCGGACGACCTCCTCGACAAGGACTACGCCGAGAACGTCATGATCGTCGACCTCGTCCGCAACGACCTCGGCAGGGTCGCGGCCGTCGGCTCGGTCGAGGTGCCGTCGCTCTGCGCCGTCGAGGAGCACCCGGGGCTCGTCCATCTCGTCTCCACCGTCCGGGCCAGACTGGCGCCGGGGGCGGGCTGGCCCGAGCTCTTCGCCGCGACTTTCCCGCCCGGATCTGTCACGGGCGCGCCCAAGTCGTCGGCTCTGCGCATCATCAACGAGCTCGAACCTGCACCCCGGGGGCCGTACTGTGGGGCTGTGGGCTGGGTCGACGCCGACCGCCGCCGGGCGGCGCTGGCCGTGGGCATCAGAACATTCTGGATCTCGCCGTTGGCTCAAGGCAAAGGCGAGCTCCGATTCGGCACGGGAGCGGGCATCACCTGGGGCAGCGACCCCAGGCGCGAATGGCTCGAGACCGAGCTCAAAGCAGCCAGGCTCATCGCACTGGCATCCACAGGAGGAACTACATGAACATCCCTGTCTGGGTCAACGGCGAGCTGATCGACCCCGCGCAGGCCACCGTATCGGTGTTCGACCACGGACTCATGGTCGGCGACGGCGTCTTCGAGACCATCAAGATCGTGAACGGCCGCTCGTTCGCGCTCACCCGGCACCTCGACCGGCTCACGCTCTCCGCCCAGCGCATGGACCTGCCCGAGCCCGACGTCGACGCCATCGCCGACGGCATCGGCAAGCTCCTGGCCGTCGCGCCCGCGTGGGCGCTCGGCCGCATCCGCATCACCTACACCAGCGGCCCCGGCCCCCTCGGCTCCGACCGCGGCGACCAGGGCACCACCTCCGTCGTCATCGTGGACGAGCAGAAGCCGTTCCCGGCCACCGCCAACGTCACCGTCGTCCCCTGGCCCCGCAACGAGCGCGGCGCCCTGTCCGGGGTCAAGAGCACCTCGTACGGCGACAACGCCAAGGCCCTGCTGTTCGCCAAGAAGCGCGGGGGCGGCGAGGCCATCTTCGGCAACCTGGCGGGCGACCTCTGCGAGGGCACCGGCTCCAACATCTTCATCGTCCGCGACGGCCGCCTGCTGACCCCCACCCTCGAGGCCGGCCCCCTGGCCGGGGTGACCAGGGCGCTGGTGCTCGAATGGTGCGGTGGGGAGGAGACCGACGTGCCGCTGTCGGCGCTGTACGAGGCCGAGGAGGCGTTCCTGACCTCGACGACCCGCGACATCCAGCCGATCAGGCTCGTCGACGACACCGAGCTGCCGATCGCTCCCGGCCCGATCACCACCAAGGCCATGCGGATCTTCGCCGAGCGTTCGGCCGCCGACCTCAACCCGTAGGCCGCCAGGGGCGGGGGTGCCGGGCGTCACCGGTGGACGACCGGCTCCTTCTGCTCGCCGGGGAACACCATGATCAGCAGCTCCACGGCGCCGTCCGGTGGGTCCGGGACCTGGTCGACCAGCTCGCGGCCGCGAAGGTGGACCCGGACCCGGTAATGCCCGGGGCCGGCCGCCGTGAGGCCCCGGATTCGGCGGCCGTCGCCGTCGGAGAGGCTCAGCGAGCCCTTCGGGCTCTCGTAGCCCACCTCGACCACCTCCTTCCAGCCCCTGGTCTCCAGCGGCGGCCGCCTGGTGTAGGACTCGACGGTCACGCAGGCGTGCCCGATCTCGTCGGCCGCCCAGATCATCAGCGCTCCCGGCTCGCTCCCGACCAGGTTCTCGACCAGGTCGGGAGCGTGGCCGCGGCCGCTTCCTCCCGCCTCTGCTTCTCCTGCGCCGCCTCCCAGCTCGCCACGGAGGGACAGAGCGAGGCCGGCGCCGGCAGCAGGGACGCATGGGGCGCGTCCCGTACGGCGGCCGCGCCGACGTCACCGCCGTGCCGATCGGCCAGGCCGCACAGGTGGTGCCCCTGGGCCACGACGATCCGGTCGGACGACTCGTTCCACTCCTCGATGCCCTCGCCGCCGAAGAACCCGTAACCGCGAACCCGGCACAGGAAGTCCTTCTCCTCCTTGCGCAGTCCCTCGGCCGTGCCGCCGCCGAATCCGGCGCAGTCGAGCTCGCTGTCGGCGCTCACCTTGCCAGGGGGGACGGACCCGACCGCGACCGGGAGCGTCGCCGTCACCGTCAGGACCACGGCGGCCGCACGGACGAGGCGGCCCCTGCGGACGAACGCGCGCCGGGGACGGCGGACCGCGAGCAGGACCAGGACCGGGGGCACCAGAGCGTAGAGGTCCATAGGTCCTACGTCGCTCCAGGGGTCCAGGCATCGCGCGTCGAGGGCGTACATGAGGAGCTGCGGGAGGCGCAGGAGGAGCAGGGCGGTGGGCAGCACCGCGAGCAGCGACGCCGACGTCCAGAGGGCCGATGATCGTCGGGACACGACAGCGAACACTAGCGGGTGGCGCTGCTCGCGGCCGTGGTCCGCGCGCACTGCGCCGCTGAACGATCTGGCCAACGAGCGCGCACAGCGCGACGATCACCCCATGGACACGCAGGAGATCGCCGATCGACTCGAAATCACCGGACTGCTGGCCCGCTACACCCGCGCCATCGACTCCGGCCAGTGGGACCTACTCGACGAGGTGTTCAGCCCGGACGCGGTGATCGACTACCGCGCCACCGGCGGCATCAGGGGCACCAGGGACGAGGTCAAGGCCTGGCTCGCCGAGGTGCTGCCGCACTGGCCGGGGCGGCTGCACCTCATCGGGGCCCCGACCATCGACTTCCAGGACGGCGAGGCGCGCGTGAGCGCCCCCTTCACCGACACCCTCGCCCCCACCAGGGACATGGTCACCGCGGACACCCAGGGCTTCCTGCACGGCGGCGGCTGGTACCACCATCGCCTGCGGCGCACCTCCGGCGGGTGGCGCAGCGTGGAGCTGGTGGAGGAGCAGGCCTGGCGCACCGCCCGCTGATCCGGTCCCCGTGCTCGCCACCCGGCCCGGCACACCGGCTGAGCTGCGGGGACGAGGGCCGATACAGAGTTAAGACGTTTGTGGTCAAAACCGTCAGGGCAGCGCGAGTGCGGGCAGCAGGCGGTGGCGCCGGCGCCGGCCTTCGCGGTGCCGCTCGGCGAGCTCCGCGACGGGCAGCGGCGGCCCGGGTTCGGCGGGGTGGTGCTGGCGCTGGTGCTGGCCGCCGTGCCGATCGGGCCGATCGGGCTGATCGCGCTGCAGCCGGACCTGGGGACGATGCTGGTGTTCGCGGCCATGGTGACCGGGGCGCTGCTGGGGTCGGGGGCGCCCAAGCGGTGGCTGCTCGTACTCCGTGCTGGCCGGTGCGCTGGTGTCGTGGATCGCGTTCCAGACGTTCGTGAACGTGGGCATGACCGTGGGCCTCGTGCCGATCGTGGGCGTGCCGCTGCCGTTCGTCTCCTATGGCGGCTCGGCCACGGTCGCCGGGCTGGTGGCCGTCGGGCTGCTCCAGGCCGTGCACCGGACCAGGGTCATGGAGCCGTAGCGGGAGCCGTCACGGCCGCCGAACGGCTGCAAGCTCGGTCCTTCGCGTAAGGGCGGAGAAGCCGACGCGGCGGCATGCTATATGGATGACCGGGGAAGAACCCAGCGACCTGATTCGCAGCGTCTCCCGCGCGCTCCGCGTGCTGGAAGAGGTCTCGCGTGCCGACCGGCCGCTGTCGGTCAAGGTCATCGCCCGCCGATGTGGCCTGAACCTGTCCACGTCGTACCACCTCGTCCGAACCCTGTGCTACGAGGGCTACCTGCACCGGCTGCCCGACGGCGACTACCTGCCGGGCTCGCAGGTGGCCGAGCGGTTCCACGAGATGCTGGAGTCGTTCGAGCGGCCGCCGCGCGCCTCGGAGGTGCTGCGGCACCTGGCCGACGCCTCCGGCCACACCGCCTACCTGGCCCAGCTCGCCGACGATCGCCTGATGGTGGTGGAGGTGGCGGAGGGGCCGCGCTCGCCGTGGCTGGAGGACCTGCAGGCGGGTCTGGAGACGGCGCCGCACGCCACCGCGCTCGGCAAGGCGCTGCTGCTGTCCCTCCCGCCCCATGTCCGGCGCGGCGTGCTCACCGGGCACGGCATGCAGCGCTTCACCTCCGTGACCCCTTCGAGCGTGGAGGAGCTGGAGGAGGAGCTGGCGGGGCTGCGGCCCGGGCAGGTGGTGGAGGAGCACGGGCAGTTCAGGGAGGACGTGGCGTGCGCGAGCGCGGTCGTGCCGGGGACGCAGTGGGCGATCGGCATCTCGGCCCGCGGCCTGACCGTCCCGACGCCCGCCACCGCCCATCTGGCGCTGGCGGTCCGGGACCTCGCGGGGCCATAATCCGTTGCCCTCCGGTGCGGCTCTTCGCCAGGCTGGGCCGCATGAACATGCCCTACCGGCAGATCCGCGCCGCCTACACCGAGGAGTCGATCACCGTCTACCAGGCCTACGACGCCGCCATCGCCGGGCCCGCCGTGGCGGCGCAGCGGTTCGTGGCGCCGTTCAAGCGCGAGCGGATGACGTGGATCAAGCCGTCGTTCCTGTGGATGATGTACCGGTGCGGGTGGGCGACCAAGCCCGGCCAGGAGCGGGTGCTGGCCGTCTCGCTGTCGCGGGAGGGGTTCGAGTGGGCGCTGGCGCACTCGTGCCTGAGTCATGACGACCGCCGCCCCGGGTGGTCGGACCGGATGCGGCGCAGTCCGGTGCGGATCCAGTGGGATCCCGAGCGCGGGGTGCGGCACCAGGCGCTGCCGTACCGGTCGATCCAGGTCGGGCTGTCCGGCGAGGCGGTGCGGCGCTACGTCGACGAGTGGACGCTGGCGATCAACGACATCACCGACCGGGTACGGGAGGTGCGCGCGGCGGTCGTGGCGCGTGCGGACGTGAGCGGCCTGCTGCCCGCGGAGCGGCCCTATCCCCTGCCCGACGAGATCCGAGAGACAATCGGGGCATGAGGGTGATCCTGTTCGGGGCGACCGGAATGATCGGGCGCGGGGTTCTCAGGGAATGCCTGCTCGACGACCGGGTGGACGCCGTGCTCACCGTCGGGCGCGCCCCGACGGGGGTCGTCCACGGCAAGCTGCGCGAGATCACCCACCGCGACCTGCTCGATCTCGCCCCGATCGAGGCCGAGCTGGCCGGCTACGACGCCTGCTTCTTCTGCCTCGGGGTCTCGTCGGCGGGCATGAGCGAGCCGGACTACCGGCGGATCACCTACGACGTCACCCTGTCCGCGGGCCGCACGCTGGCCCGGCTCAACCCCGGCTCGACCTTCGTGTACGTGTCGGGCGCCGGCACCGACGCCCAGGGGCGCTCGATGTGGGCCAGAGTCAAGGGCGCGACCGAGAACGCGCTGCTGGAGCTGCCCTTCGAGGCCTACATGTTCCGGCCCGGCTACATCCAGCCGATGCACGGCGTCACGTCGCGGACCCGGGTCTACCGGCTGGCCTACGTGGTGACGCGGCCCCTCTACCCGATCCTGCGGCGGCTGTTCGCGTCGGCGGTCACCACGACGGAGCGCATCGGACGGGCCATGATCGCGGTCGCCGAGCGCGGCGCGCCCAAGCGGATCCTCGGCCCGTCCGACATCAACGCGCTGGCCGCCTAGCCGCTCAGCCGCCGGGAGGCGGGCTGGGGACGTGGACCCGCGGTGCGGTCACGTCGAACCGGTGGGCATCCGCGGTGTCGGCCCCCAGCCTGAGGTGATCCGCCTGGAGGTTCCGCGTACTGGTGCACACAATGGTGGAATATCTCAGCGGGGCTGTGCGCTACCGTATCCGTCAAAAGTTCAACAGTCATGGATGGTGACTAAAGTGCAGTTCGGAATCTTCAGTGTGGGCGACGTCACCACTGACCCCACCACGGACAGGACGCCGACGGAGCACGAGCGGATCAAGGCGATGGTGGCGATCGCGCTCAAGGCCGAGGAGGTCGGGCTCGACGTGTTCGCGACCGGCGAGCACCACAACCCGCCCTTCGTGCCGTCCTCGCCGACCACCATGCTCGGCTACATCGCGGCCAAGACCGAGCGCCTGATCCTGTCCACCGCCACCACGTTGATCACGACCAACGACCCCGTGAAGATCGCCGAGGACTTCGCCATGCTGCAGCACCTGGCGGACGGCCGGGTGGACCTCATGCTGGGCCGGGGCAACACCGGGCCCGTCTACCCGTGGTTCGGCCAGGACATCAGGCAGGGCATCCCGCTGGCCGTCGAGAACTACTCCCTGCTGCACAAGCTGTGGCACGAGGACGTCGTCGACTGGGAGGGGCGCTTCCGCACCCCGCTGCAGGGCTTCACCTCGACGCCGCGCCCGCTGGACGGGGTGCCGCCGTTCGTGTGGCACGGCTCGATCCGCAGCCCCGAGATCGCCGAGCAGGCCGCCTACTACGGCGACGGCTTCTTCGCCAACAACATCTTCTGGCCGAAGGAGCACTTCATGCGCCTGATCCACCTCTACCGCCAGCGCTACGCGCACTACGGCCACGGCACCGCGGAGCAGGCCGTCGTGGGCCTGGGCGGCCAGGTGTTCATGCGCAAGAACTCGCAGGACGCGGTGCGCGAGTTCCGCCCGTACTTCGACGTCGCCCCCGTGTACGGCCACGGGCCGTCGCTGGAGGAGTTCATGGCGGAGACGCCGCTCACCGTGGGCAGCCCGCAGCAGGTCATCGACAGGACCCTCGAGTTCAGGGACTACTTCGGCGACTACCAGCGCCAGCTGTTCCTGATGGACCACGCGGGCCTGCCGCTGAAGACCGTGCTGGAGCAGCTCGACATCCTCGGCGAGGAGGTCGTGCCGGTGCTGCGCAAGGAGTTCGCCAAGGACCGTCCCGCCGAGGTCCCGGACGGGCCCACCCACGCGGCCCGCGTCCCCGCCACCGCCTGACCCATCGGAAAGGAGATCGACCAGATGAAGCTCGCCGTCGTCACGGCGGGGCTGACCCAGCCCTCCTCCAGCCGCCTGCTCGCCGACCGCCTGACGGAGGCCGTCACCCGCCAGGCCCCGGCCGAGGTACGCGTGATCGAGCTGCGCGACCTGGCCGTGGACATCGCGAACAACTTCGTGACCGGCTTCCCGAACGCCCGGCTGCGCGAGGCGATCGAGGCGGTGACGGAGGCCGACGGGCTCATCGCGGTCACGCCGATCTTCAGCGGCTCGTACAGCGGCCTGTTCAAGTCCTTCTTCGACGTGATCGACGACGGGGCGCTGGCGGGCAAGCCCGCGCTGATCGCCGCCACCGGCGGCACGGCCCGGCACTCGCTGGCGCTGGAGCACGCGCTGCGCCCGCTCTTCGCCTACCTGCGGGCCGTCGTCGTCCCCACCGCCGTGTACGCGGCCTCGGAGGACTGGGGCGGCGCGGCCGACGCCTTCACCGACGGTCTCGGCCCGCGCATCGCCCGCGCCGCCGAGGAGCTGGCCGACCTGCTGCTGCACCGCAGGCCCAAGGCCGAGGCCGAGGAGGAGGTCGTCCCGTTCGAGCAACAGCTGGCCGCGTTGCGGCCCTTGGGTTAGTTTTCACAACATGAGCCCCGTAGGTTGACTTATCGGAGTATGGTTCGTTAGGAAGCTTTCCTAACCTCCCTCTCCTCTCAGGGGCTCATGTGCTGACCGCCACACTCCTGACCCTCTCCCTCGCCGTCACCGGCACCGGCCCGGCCGACCTCGACGATCCGCACAAGAAGGACATCGCCATGCAGCTGGTGTCCAGCGCGGAGAACTCCTCGCTCGACTGGAAGGCCCAGTACGGCTACATCGAGGACATCGACGACGACCGCGGCTACACGGCGGGGATCATCGGCTTCTGCTCGGGCACCGGCGACATGCTGGAGTTAGTCGAGCTCTACGCCGAGCGCAAGCCCGGCAACGTCCTCGCCAAGTACCTCCCGGCCCTGCGCAAGGTGAACGGCAGCGCCTCCCACAAGGGCCTCGACCCGAACTTCACCAAGGACTGGAAGACGGCCGCCAAGGACACCGTCTTCCAGCAGGCCCAGAACGACGAGCGCGACCGCGTGTACTTCAACCCGGCCGTCAACCAGGCCAAGCAGGACGGGCTGCGCGCGCTCGGCCAGTTCGTCTACTACGACGCGATGGTCATGCACGGGCCGGGCAGCGACAAGCTGAGCTTCGGCGGCATCAGGAAGTCGGCCCTGGCCAAGGCCAAGCCGCCCGCGCAGGGCGGGAACGAGGTGACCTACCTGAACGCCTTCCTGGACGCCAGGAAGGCGGCGATGAAGGCGGAGGAGGCGCACGAGGACACGACGCGCGTGGACACGATGCAGCGCGTCTTCCTCAAGAACGGCAACCTCGACCTGAACCCGCCGCTGACCTGGAAGGTCTACGGCGACAGCTACACGATCAAGAAGTAGGACCCGGACGGGCAGGGCGGCCCCCTGCCCGTCCAGGGCTGTCAGCGCTTGACGGCGACCACCGAGTACGGCGTGTCGGGGGCCGGGGTCGTCGTGAAGCGGGCGTTGGGCAGGTAGAGGCGCTTGCCGGAGGCGGCGACCGTCGTCGGGATGTCGAACCGCGGATCGGTTAGCCGTTTCACGACTTTTCCGGATGCGCCGTCTCGCGTCAGGCTGACGACGGCGATCGCGTTCAGGCGGTTCTGCACCGCGTACAGGGTCCGCCCCTCCAGCAGCAGGCCGTCGCCGTTGACGAGCGACTCGCCGCCCAGGTCCACCTCCGTGGTGACCCCGGAGGACGGATCGACCTCGAACAGCTTGCCGGTGTTCGACTGGACGATCAGCAGCGACTCCCGGTCGGGGCTGGGGGCGATGCCGTTGGCGTTGTTGCCGGTCGTGTACTGGATGGCGCCGGACAGCGGGATCTTGACGGCCTCGCCGGGCAGCGCGCCGCCGCGCCCGAGCTCCAGCTTGTACAGGACGGGGTTGCGGGAGTCGGTGAAGTACGCGGCGCCCCCGGTGAGGATGACGTCGTTGACGAACGCCGGGTCGGCGGTCAGCTTGTACGACTTGACGACCTCGCCGGTACGCAGATCGATCACGCGGGCGTCGCCGCCGGTGCCTCCGGCCACGAACAGCCGCCCGCGCCCGTCGGTCTTGAGCCCGAGCGAGGGCGTGCCCGGGCCCTTGCTGATGACGGACCCCTCGCCGGTCCGCAGGTCGGCCCGGTAGATGTCACCGCTCGCCCGGGAGCCGAAGTAGGCGTACGGGCCAGGCCCGATCGCGATGCCCTCCGGCTGGAACCCGTTCGGCAGCGCGAACGTGTCGGGCTTCCCAGTGGCTTGCACAGTGGCCTGCCCAGTGGCTTGCACAGTGGCTTGCACAGTGGCTTGCACAGTGGCCTGCACAGCGGCCTGCGCGGGCACGCCGCTGAGCAGGACCACGACGAGGGTGCTGAGTGCGGTCTTCAGGATCGCGGATCTCATGCGGCCCACGATGCCCGCGCCCGCGGCCCGGGCAAAGCCTGAGGGCAGCCTTCACAGGGAGCTTTCAGCAAGGGGGGGTGGGGAGGGCCACCCGCACGCCGTGGGATCGCGCGGTAGGTTGGGGCACAAGCGAACAAACGGGGTTTAGACATGTCAAACGGTGCCCGTCATGTTCTGGGAGTGGTCGCGGGGCTGCTCCTCCCTCCGATCATCGCCGCGAGCCTCTGGTACGGCATCGGCGACCACCTGCTCAGATTGCAGTCGGCGTTCGAGCTGTCCTGGCTCGGGCTGTCCGCGATCGTGGCGTCGGGGATCGCGTTCGCGTTCCTGGCCGGCTCGCGGCTGTCGCCGATCGCCTCGCTGCTCGGCGGCCTGGCGATCACCGCGCTCGGCGTCCTTCCCATCGTGGAGCTGCGGGGCGTGCGGGTGCTGCCCGACCACTGGCTGCCGAACGTCATGGAGCAGGGGTTCCGGACGGTGGCGGACTCGGGGGTGCTGCTGTTCCTGGGGGTGGCGCTGGTGGTCGTCTCGCTGTTCCCGTCGCGGTGGCGGTCCTCGGGGAAGCAGGCCGTCTACGAGCCCGAGTACGGGCCGGCGCCCTCGCCGTACGCGTCCTACAGCGGACCGGAGGACGCCACGCGGCCGATGCATCGGGAATGAGGGACGCGTGGCCTGACAGAATGCCGCCATGCGCGACTCAAAGATCGTCGACTTCCTGACCGAGCTGGCCGACAGAGTGCCCGCGCCGGGCGGCGGCGCCACGGCCGCCCTGCACGCGGCCCAGGGTGCCGCGCTGCTCGGCATGGTCGCCCGCTACACGACCGGGGAGAAGTACGCCGGCCACGCCGAGACCGTCGTCGGCGTGATCGGGGAGACCGACACGCTGCGGGTCCGCGCGCTGCGGCTGGCCGAGGCGGACGCGGCGGCGTTCACCGCGGTCACGAACGCGTACCGGCTGCCCAAGGGCGAGGAGCGCAGCGCCGCCATCGCCCGGGCGCTGGCCG